>JAOUNC010000101.1 GCA_029881175.1 Nitrospirota bacterium
CTCATCCTACTTCCATGGGATAAGAACCCTCATGAGCTCCTGACCTGCCCCCATTCAATGACTCTTTTTCCTATTCACTGCCTTTGATGATGAATGCCCGATAAACGATGTCGGGTTTGACGAGGATGTATTTGGTGGCCGATTCGACCCAGATTTATTTCTATGGTTAACGAAGGGAGATAACCTATCGCACCGCAACACAAGATGAAAAAAAAACCAACAAAAGCTTACGCAAGTATTTGAAGACAGGGTCGATAATAGTTCATGCAACGCAGAATACAAAGAAAACAACGTGGATCCCTGGTTTGGGTGTATGAACATCAGCGGATCACGGTGCGCAATCAGATTGATCGGGTGCCCCTTCCCGATAAAGGCAAACATGTCGTAAGGCATGGGCGCAAAGCCACGGGTCAGAGATGGTCTCTGATCGCCGGGTTGCCGAAGGAGAGGAAAGCCAAGGGGCAATGTCTTCGTCAGAATATTCCGGGCAGTCTGACGTAACGAGACTTTTTAACTTCGCCCGTTAAGGAGACGCGCTATGGTAAATCAAATTAAACGTTTTATGAATGATGAAGAGGGAGCCACCGCCATTGAATACGGCTTGTTGGCCGCGTTGATCGCTGTGGCCATTATCGTCGGTGCAGGACAGCTGGGTACTGCGCTCGACACGAAGTTCTCTGGCGTGGCCACCACGGTTACGAACGCTAGCTAAGAGAGATCTTTTTCCGCATGGGGTGTTTGGAAGTACCGTTCCCGGTGCCAGGGCACCGGGACGGTACTTCGGCGGAAGGCTGTATCGGACAGCAGATGTCGCGTAGAGGAATGAATGGACATAAAAAATCAGATAAGGGGTAGGGAGGTTAGTATCATGCAGATAGCTCTCCTGAATCACTATTATTATAGCGCCAAGAGTTTTCTTCTGGATACAGAGGGTGCGACGGCCATTGAATATGGACTCTTAGCTACACTCCTTGCCACTACGATAATTGGTGCCCAAACGGGATTGGGAAACGCAATTGATGCAATGTATACGGGCGCCGTGGGTATTATCACGGCGGCCTTGGGGAGCTAGATCAACAGGGAAAGCGCTGGACCGGGGTCGGAAACGTTTTATAAAGAAGTGTTAGCGGAATTGGGATGCACGGCCTGGTTGCACCCTCCAAACTATTAAGCCAAATGGGGCAAAGAGCTATGAATGTCTATTTGAGTCAACGATTACAAAAACTACGGAAATCCGAGCGGGGATCCGCGGCGATAGAGTTTGCGCTCATTTTGCCGATTCTTGCCTCCCTCGTATTTGGTGCGATCGATTTTGGCCGCATGTTGTGGTTTCAAGAAGTTCTGGTCAATGCCACGCGTGAGGGGACTCGACAAGGTATTTTATTCTTTTCCGGGAATGGGCAAGCCGAGATTGAAGCGGTGATTGCTCAGGCCTTGACGAATGGAGGGGTCCCATCCACGGGCTTAAACGTCCAGGTCTCAGGGGTCGGCACGGGCACAGGGAATCCCTTACAGGTGACATCTACCATCCCCTGGTCGTTTTTTGTCATTGATAGCCTCGTGCCAGGAATCACGGCGAATCAACTGACGGCCAGCGTGACGATGATGAATGAATAATCGAGGAGGCTGCAATCATGTCTGACTGTTACACAGTAAAGGTGTTTGGGAAAAAATTAAATCAACGGGGAGTGACCGGTATTACCGTCTCCTTGGTACTTGGAGTGATGGTGATGATGGCCGCCTTTGCCATTGATATCGGACATGCGCTGGTCACCCGCAATGAATTGCAGAATGCTGCCGATTCGGCGGCTCTTTCGGCTGGACTTCAGTTGGGGATGAACTATTTGGCCTTGCCCCCAGGGGATCAACAAGATATGAGTCGGGACCTCACGGGCCAAGAGCAATCACAGATCGTCACCGCCGGAGAAACTGCTAGTTATGCGAATAGCGCGGCGCAACACAATATTTCCATTGCGGCAGGCGAGGTGGAATTCGGGACGTGGGATCTGAATACCAAGACCTTCACGCCGACCGTGACTCGCCCCAACGCTATTCAGGTAACGGCCCGACGAGATGGCACAGCCAATGGCCCCATCGGCACCTTCTTTGCTGGAATTTTTGGCATTAATACGATGAATGTCTCGGCGACGGCTGTCGCCGCATTAGGTCCGGCCGGCGGACCAACACCTCCAGGAGTCCCCAACGCGCCATTTGGAATTTCTGAAGACTGGTTTAATGGAGTGGCTCAATGTGGCGATGAGATTTCTTTTTCTCCAGCCAATGATCCCGCCAAGGGGTGTGCGGCCTGGCATCAGTTTGAGGAACAGACGGGAGGCGGGAACAACCCTCAACATTGTCAAGGAGGAGGTAATGGGGGAGGAAACGGCGGAAACGGCGGGGCGAACTCGAGTATGCTCAATAACGTTATCGATTGCATCGAAGCGGGAAATTATAGCCCACCCCCGGTGATCCCCGGTCAAACGCAGTACGAGTTTACAGGAGGAGAGGTGGCTTCAGCCTTCCCCCCCCTCAAGTCACTTTTTGATACAGTTAAAGAATATAATTCCCAGACGGGCCGGGATGAATGGCAGGTCCAAATACCGGTGTATGAAGCCAATGGCTGTTCCAACACCACAGGGCCGGTGACGATCGTGGGATATGCCAATGCGGCGGTGTGGAAGGTCGAATCTGCGCCTGACAAGATTATTAAAGCCAACCTGCAATGTGACACCTTCGTCGACGGAGCTCCGCCTACCGGTCCTGGCGGGGTGGGCGGACCTGGCACACCTATTAGTCCATACCCGAGGCTCGTCTCATGACCCGATTTTTTTAACGGAAATATTTCCAGTTCTCTTGTACCCCGCATCCCCTTGAGTTGATCCTGAACAACGATCGGCTCAAGGGGATTGTTTTTCCGCCGGCCACAGATAAACGACATTTCTTTGAAATGTTTCAAGCGCAGATCCCTGTCGACTTGAGGCATGCCCAGGAATATCCATGTCACCTGAGTGCATGCACCTACCCCACCCATGCCATCCCGGTAACAATTTTCCCACGAAATATTCATGCTGAGATAAGAGTTCCCGGTGTGATTTTCCCGTGATTGATGCGAGGCATGTCAGTCTCTTCCTGCCTTATCCATTTGCGCAGAGTTCAGGTTCGTGAGGTGCTCAAAAAAGCACGCATGAACTGAAACGTCCATGGCTTACCGTTCACGTTTCTCGAGCCTGCGATACCCCAGAGCTTGATGTAGGTGTTGCCTATTAAAGAAGCCCTCAATAGTGTTAAAGATTCCTCGTCGGGCTTCGGCCCAATCCCGGAATAAGCGATCATGTGTTCGTTCGTGGTGTTCCTGTCAGGCCATGCGCCAGACATTGGCCACGAGGGGCGCATGTTGCCGACCACGCATGCTTCAGCCCACGACCCTCTGGGACTATTTATCAGGGTCGACAGAATGAGCCGCCCGGCTTGGGTCCACATGTCGCTCAGGTCTATTGAAGGCATTCGATGGCCCCAAAAAGACAGGTTTTCCTACCGTAACCATTTCCCTCTTTTCTGCGCTCCATAGACCTTTCGCATTGGCTGATGCCGCAGTCGCATTCTGGTGAACCAGTCACGTTTCTTTCGAGGGTGAAGCCAAAGTCGAAGTGCAACAACGGGTCACTTTAATTTTTCCCCTGTTGTCAGGGAAGAAAACACTTGATCGATGCACATTGACTAAGTTTTGTTTTTATTTATAAAGATGGATTTAGTTTTTCATCCGTTGCCTCCTCGGCAATAGGGCTTGGTGTTTGAATGTTTTACATGCAGGGAGGAGAGATAATCTCATTTCCACTATACCCTTCATAACGTGACTCGCCTGTTTTGTCTATTAAATGAACATGTTATAGCTGGGAATTCATGTAGGAAGTTCTGAAGCGTGGTCATGGCCTGCCTTTTGCTCACTAGCGACTCCATGCCTTTTGAAATCATTGTTCAGTGCGCTCACGAGAGTCCGCTGAAGGTCATGATCAGGAACCATGCAAACCCCGCATGGAATTACTTCTGAAGCTATATCATAAAGGAGGATGTCCCACATGAGCCCTATTCCACATGAACGGTTAACATCTGAAGGCAAGAAGAAAAACCCAAGCCAAGAGTCTTTCTTATCCAATGAGCGGGGTGTCACAGCTGTCCTTGTCGCCATCGTGATTGTTACTCTGATTGCAATGGCGTCCTTCTCAGTCGACCTTGGTTTTGCATGGGTCACCAAAAATGAATTGCAAAACATTGCCGATGCAGCAGCTTTAGCAGGGTCCCAACAGCTCGGGGTGGTATATGCTGCATTACCTCCCAATCAAAAAGAAGATCTGACCAGATCACTCACTTCTTCCGAACAAGCCCAAGTTCTAAATTTTGTGGGCCAAGTGGCCGGCCTCAATCGTGCGGGAGGCCTATCAGGCATTGCCATTGATACGGCAAGTGATGTGAGTATTGGCACATGGGATTTTGCAACAAAAACCTTGACTCCTACCCTGGTTCGTCCTACGGCTGTAACCGTGACTGCCCGACGCGATGGCAATGTGAACGGACCGATTAGCACGTTTTTCGCCAATGTCATGGGAATTTCAGAGATCAATGTGGCGGCCACTGCCACGGCGGCTCTTGGACCACTCGGATTTGTCCCGCCGGGAACAGCAAATTTCCCAGTTGGCATTTCCAAGCGATGGTTTGATGAAGGACATGATTGCGGCGATTCGATAAAATTTCATCCAACCGGAACATTGGACGGGTGTGCCGGCTGGCATACCTTCACCACCTCACCTGCTAATGCGAATAGTTTGCGGACAATTCTTACTGATCTTAAAGATGGATCCTATGTCAGCCCAGCCATTACTGCTGGCCAAACACAGCTTGAGTTTACCGGAGGAACGGTTGCCTCGGTGTTTGATGAGATGAAGGCCTTATATGATGCAAATAAAGATCCGGTGACAGGAACATGGGATGTAAAAATCCCCGTGTATGACAGCGATGATTGTGGCAACCCTGGTGGTGCTATCACTATTGTTGGGTTTGCCACTGCGACGGTTACTGAGGTGCTCGAGGCTCCTGAGAAGCAGATTATGGCGAAAGTGACATGTGATAAAATTTTGGATGGACGCCCGGGAGGAACAATGGTTAACGGGGGGATGTCTCCCTTATCGACGATCCCGGCGCTAGTTTCTTAATTACTTACGGTATTGTAATGTTCTGCCTTTTGGTTGAATCCTTCCACCGTCTCGCAAAGGAGAGGGTGGAAGGATTTTTTTAGAATCGATCTCAGGCTTATAGCCTGGATCCATCAGAGAAGACACATGGTCGGGTGACGCGTCGCTCACTAGACTGACCATGAGCAATATGGCTTTTTTCTCCTGACTCTTCCTTCCGCCAGTTTCACGCCTAACGAAACCATCGTTCTCACGCATAGTTTGATTCGCCTGACATTTATTTTGAGAAACCTTAAGAAAGTCCGGAAACCTACCGAAACAGGAATTGTCTGTACGACCATGGTTCATGACGGCTTAGGACATGAGTCGTTCTTGGGACCCAATTTTGGTAGGGCACTCGTTTCTTAGCTCAACGCTTCTGTTTTAGGAACAACTGATTCGTTTTCTGTTGTGATTATGGACTCTTTTCTTCTTCTCGGATTAGTGGTCGGGTTAGTGGTGGCTGCCGTCACCGATGTGCGAGAGGCTCGTATTCCCAATTGGTTGACATTTTCTCTCGCAGCCTTCGGTATTACGGTTCACAGCTGGATGCATGGTTTTGATGGTTTTTTGTTTAGTCTAGAAGGTCTCTGTGTGGGGTTGGTCTGTCTGATGTTTTTTTATGTCAAAGGGGGGATGGGTGCCGGCGACGTGAAATTGCTGGGAGCTATCGGCACGATCCTGGGCCCCGGCCAAGTCGTGTTTGCCTTTGCCTTTGCGGCCATGTTGGGGGGGCTATATAGCCTCGCGCTGTTGTTCAATCAGGGTGGCCTAGGACAAGTCCGTGATCGGGTGTTTTTGCTTTTTTCCACTTTGAGGGTGACTCGTCGCGCCCCGGTTGTTGATGGTCATCAAGCTTCGCCGGAACCAAAATTGCGGTATGCCTTGGTTCTAGGGCTGGGGACCGTGATCGCTCAAACGTTGTTCTATTATGGTGTGTTATGACTCGCGTCTGTGTCGCAGTCTGCGGTTTAAACATGAACGATGTGACAAGATTCTTTTCGTTGACTATTAAGAATGCTCATTCCCATCCGATATGCGGAGTAGATGGGTTGAGCCTGCAAGATTTATGGGCATGAATACATTCGGCGGTCTAGATTCGGTGAATACGTAGGAGGAAGTCTTATGGGACAAAAACGTCCACTTGTATTTTTAGGGGTCGCGATGGGAATCGCCCTTGTGACCACGTTCATGGTGTATCAATGGTTGCAAGGCCAACGGACATCTGATGTTGCCGTACCGGAGGTTGTGATGGAGGGTGTGAGTGTAGCCGTGGCGAGTGCCGATATTCCCTGGGGAACACCACTGGAGGGAAAAACGGTTCGCATCATCATGTATCCCGAAGACGGGGTTCCGGCGGGACATTTTAAGGATCAGGATTCCTTGACCGGCCGGGTCGTGTTGACGAACCTGAAAAAAAACGAACCAATTTTAGAGTCAAAATTGGCCCCCATTGATCTTAAAACGGGCGGCGTGTCGGCCGTCATGGATCCCAGTAAACGGGCGATGGCCGTAAAAGTCAACGAAGTGGTTGGGCTTCCTGGTTTTGTGCAGCCGGGCGACCGGGTCGATGTGATGGCGACGTTTGAGGATCCCAGGGGTAAGAAGAGCTCGGGTGGTGGTAGAGAGGAAGTCACGAAAGTGGTTCTCGAGAATACCCTAGTGTTGGCAATCGATACTCAAATGGAGAGAGCCACAGGAGAGGAAAAGCCCGTTCCCGTGAAAGTCATTACCCTTGAAGTGTCGATGGAAGAAGCTGAGAAGTTGGCGATGGCCGAAAATGGCGGAAAATTACGTTTGGCCTTACGGAGTCCACTCAATCCTGAGGTGAAGAAAACGAAGGGTGCGGACTTTAAGGATTTGATGAGTTCCCACCAACTCATTCCTCCACGGCCCAAAGTGATTCGCCGGCCTGAGAATCAGGTCGAGGTGATCAACGGGACGGATCGTAAAACGATGAAATTTTAAGAGGGTCGTCGATGGTGACGCGATGATCGTGATGAAAGGTAACGTTATGAATCAGACTCATGGTTTTCCATTCAGGAGCATCTTGATGGCTCTGGGTATGGTCCTGGCAGGCTATACGGGAGCCTGGGGAGAAGGTCTCACCACTCAGGCAGTGCAAGTCAATGAGCTCCAAAGTCTCCGTCTGGCAGTTGGAGAGTCAAAAATCGTGGAAACGGGGGCGCCGTTTAAGCGGGCCTCGGTCGCCAACCCTGACGTGGCGGATCAAATTGTTCTCTCCCCGAAACAAATTTATCTTGCCGGGAAGGTCGCTGGGACGACCACATTAACCTTATGGGGGAAAGATGGGCAGGTGGCCAATGTCTTCCAGGTCCAGGTGTCTCCCGATGTGACCCGATTGAAGGAGCAGATTCATACGATGCTCCCTGATGAATCCGGCATTCAAGTGATGAGCAGTCACGATCACATTACTCTGGCCGGTACTGTCACCAATATGGGGTCCTTGGCGAAAGCCTTAACCCTGGCCGAGCCCTACGCCCCTGAAAAAATCATCAATCTCATTCAAGTGGGTGGTGTGCAACAGGTGATGATGGAAGTCAAAATTTCCGAAATGCAGCGTGGACTGCTGAAGCGGCTAGGAGTGAATTTTTCACGCCAACAACTCGGACATCGAGATTTTACCGTTGGGGTCTTGAATAAATTGTCGAGTTCGGAACAGAACGCCGATACCGGGTTCCTGGATACTATTATTTCGTCGACCGCTACGGCCTTTCTGGGATTTAATATTGGAAACGATGCGTGGACTGTGGTTTTGGATATGTTGAAGCAACATAATCTGTCGAAATCCTTGGCCGAACCGACTTTGATTGCCGAGAGCGGGCAAGCGGCGGAATTCCTGGTTGGTGGGGAGTTTCCCATCCCTATTCCGCAGCAACTTGGCCAGGTGACAATTAAATTCAAAGAATTCGGGGTTGGATTGAAATTTACGCCAACGGTTCTTTCGGAGGGGCGTATTTCCGTGATTGTGAACCCGGAAGTGTCAGAATTAGATTTTTCCAATGGCATTGTGACGCAAGGGTTTCAAATCCCAGCGTTGACGACCCGACGGGTTAAGACTGTGGTGGAATTGGGCGATGGCCAAAGTTTCGCCATTGCAGGGCTCCTTCAAGACAATATCAAGGAAGTGGTGGCGAAATACCCGTTCCTAGGGGATATTCCTGTTTTAGGAGCTTTATTCCGGAGCACCACTTTCCAAAAAAATGAGACAGAATTGATTGTGATTGTGACCCCTCATTTGGTGAAACCCTTGAACATGGTGAAGCAAACATTACCCACGGATCATTATTTGGAACCCAATGATTTTGAGCTGTTGTTGATGGGATATGTGGATGGAGTGTATCCAGAGCCAAACGTGGC
>JAOUNC010000494.1 GCA_029881175.1 Nitrospirota bacterium
AATGTTCAAAGAACTTGCTGGCCACGTCGCCATAGGCGGGGTCATGATGGGCCAATTCCAAGGCGATGGCGAGCATGTTCAGACAGTACATGCCCATCCAGCTCGTGCCGTCGGATTGATCCATGTGTCCGCCGGTGGGTAGAGGCGAAGACCGGTCGAAGACGCCGATATTGTCCAGGCCGAGAAAGCCGCCTTGAAAAATGTTTCGCCCTTCGGCATCTTTGCGGTTCACCCACCAGGTAAAGTTCAGCAAGAGTTTGTGGAAGATTTTGGCGAGCCAAATCCGGTCGGCTTCGCCTCGAATACGTTTTTCGATTTTATACACCCGCCAGGCGGCCCAGGCATGCACGGGGGGATTCACGTCGCCAAAGGCCCATTCATACGCGGGGATTTGCCCGTTAGGGTGCATGTACCATTCTCTGACCAACAACCGCAGTTGTTCTTTGGCAAAGTCGGGATCTACTAAGGCCAACGGCACGCAATGAAAGGCGAGATCCCATGCCGCAAACCAGGGGTACTCCCATGTATCCGGCATGGAAATGATGTCTTCGTTGTAGAGATGCTTCCAATCAGCGTTCCGGACCTGTTCGCGGCCGGCCGGAGGGGGAGGACCGGTGGGATCCCCTGCCAGCCAGGTCCGCACGTCAAAATGATAAAACTGCTTGCTCCACAGCATTCCGGCAAACGCCTGACGCTGAACATTTTGTGCGTCGGGGGAATGTGCCGTGCCCAGTCGTTTGGCATAAAATTCACCGGCTTCCTGTTGGCGGGCCGGAAACAAAGTTTCAAATTCTTCGCCCAGCATGCCTTCCGTCGGGGGTAAATTGGTCAGACGGAGCTTGTAGGTTATGCTCTGTCCCGGAGCAATGGTGGGGTGATAATGGACGGAGGCTTTTGTGCCGATTTGTTGAGGATTGATCGTCTCGGGTTTGCCTGAGACGAGATAGTCATTGATCCCGTCCTTGAGATAGGAGGTGGTGTTGGGCAGCCCCCAGAGTCGTTGCCTATTCGAGTCATTTTCTGTGAACAGCAGTTCTTGGGCTTCCTCGCACAACAACCACCGTGATCCGTATTGTTCATGGTTCAGGTGGATGACTTGGGCATCGCCCAGGTCTTCATCCCGGTTGAGCGTGGGACGGGGAGCATGCGGCGTCCAGGACCAGGTATTGCGGAACCAGACGGTCGGCAAGAGATGCAGCTCGGCGGAGTCGGGTCCACGGTTGTGCGCGGTGATCTGAATGAGGATATCCTCGTGGGTGGCTTTGGCATATTCGATAAACACGTCGAAGTACCGGTTGTCGTCAAACACGCCGGTATCCAACAGTTCATATTCCCAGTCCTGTTTGCTGCGGGTTCGGTTCTCTGCCACCAAACGGGCATAGGGGAATTCCTGTTGCGGATATTTATAGAGAAACTTCATGTAGGAATGGGTGGGGGTGGAGTCCAGGTAAAAATAATATTCTTTGACGTCCTCCCCATGATTTCCTTCGTTGCCCGTTAATCCGAACAGGCGTTCTTTGAGAATCGGGTCTTTTCCGTTCCAAAGGGAAAGGGCAAAACAGATCAGTTGGTGGCGGTCGCAGATTCCGCCGATGCCGTCCTCACCCCACCGGTAAGCCCGGGAGCGGGCCTGATCGTGAGAAAAATATTCCCACGCAGTGCCGTGCGGGCTGTAATCTTCCCTGACCGTGCCCCACTGGCGCTCGCTGAGGTAGGGTCCCCATCGCTTCCAATGCACGGTGCGTGTTTTGGCTTCTTCGAGTCGCCGTTCTTCGTGTGTCAGGGAGGAGTTGGGTTGAGGCATGAAGAGAGCTCCTCAGGCAGAATCCTTTTTCGGATTGTCGTCCAATGGTTTCCAACAATTTTCAACTCTACTGTATCACGAAAAAATCGTAAACTGGTCTGGGTTTTCTTATAACGTTAGTGGGTTTGGCGGTTCCCCGGAATACTGCCGCAGTTGCATAGGGCCATGGGGCCCGGCTCCGTCTGGTAAACAATGACGCGAGGCCTGGAATTGGTCGGATCGGATCACAAAAGGAAAAGTCCGAGTTCTCCACAAAGGGATCGTGCGAAGGGATGTCGAGGGGTTTGAATCCGAGGATGTCTATAGAATGTTGCGGGTATTTGATACGAATCAACGTGTCTTACTCCATCGCACCCGGAACAAGGTTGATCCGGTCTTCGCTCCTTACATGGACGAAATACAAACCGAACCCGGGTGCC
>JAOUNC010000102.1 GCA_029881175.1 Nitrospirota bacterium
GGCCAGAGGCACATAGCCCATCCCTATGCCTTGCTGCAACACGGGCGAAAAATTTCCACTGGTCACGACGCCCACCGACTGGCCATCCTTGACGATGGCCATGCCGTGACGTGGAATACCCCGTTCCATCAATTCAAATCCCACTAGCTGTCGTGTCAGCCCGTTTTCCTTTTGTTTGAGCAGGGCGGTCTTTCCCTGGAACTCGCCTTTTTCCCAGGCCACGATCCATTGGGCATTGGTTTCGAGCGGGGAAACCCCTTCATCCATATCATTGCCATAGAGCAGATAGCCCACATCTAAACGCAGCAGATCGCGTGCACCCAAGCCGACGGGCTTGACGCCATCATCCGCTCCTCTTTCCAATAACGTCTCCCATGCCCGTTGAGCCTCACCGGCAGGCAGATACCATTCATACCCGATTTCTCCCGTGTAGCCGGTTCGGCTGAGAAACCCAGTCCATCCATTCCCGTTCACCTCATACCCTCGACGCGGCTTCAGCCTATCGACATCTGGCCCTATGACCTTCCGCATGAGAGCCGGCGACGCCGGTCCTTGTATCGCGATTTGCGCCAAAATACTGGAGTCATCCCGAATGATGGCTTTTGGGAAAGCTTGGCTCTGCTGATCACGAAACCATTGAAGAATTTTTTCTCGATTGGAAGCATTCGCGCAAACCAGAAATTGTGTAGCACCGATTTTATACACGAAGATATCATCCAGAATGCCTCCGTCCTCACGACAAACCATAGAATACTGGGCCTGTCCAATCTCAAGCTGATTGACATCATTGATGCTGATCCATTGCAAGAAATCTTCGGCCTGACTTCCCGATACATGGAAGCGCCCCATGTGGCTCACATCGAACAATCCCACTGCCTGTCGGACGGCATGATATTCATCGAGTACACCGGTATAGTGAATGGGCATGAGCCAACCGGCAAAGTCCACCAGCTTGGCCTTCTGCACACGATGAGCCTGAGTGAGAGGCGTTTCGTTCATCAACGCAGGTCCAGAAGTTCGACGATAAAAATCAGCGTGGCATTGGGGGGAATCGCGGACCCTGCGCCTCTCGCCCCATACCCTAATTGAGGAGGAATCACGAGCTTGCGTGTGCCACCAATCTTCATGCCCTCAACGCCTTCATCCCAACCTTTGATCACATGGCCCGCGCCAAGACGAAATGAAAATGGTTGATTCCGATCTTTCGAGCTATCAAATTTGGTTCCCTCGACCAATGTCCCCGTATAATGCACGGTCGCGGTTTCACCTGCACGTGCCTCACGGCCCTTTCCCACCACAAGATCTGCATATTGCAAACCCGAAGGAGTTTTCACCATGGCATCTTCGGCAGCATAACCGCAAAATGGTAAGAGAAATATTCCGAATACCACCCATAGCAGCCAGGTTTTACGTTTCGAAGGTGAGTAAATAATGGATGACCGCACAATTCTTTTCCTCATCATGGCCTCTCCAAGGTTATGGGTTATCGTCAATATTGCCAGCTTCACGTCAAGGACGTTCAACGGAAGGGCTATCATAAAACAGGGCCATACTAGCCGTATAGCCATGCAAAAAATTCTTGCCACCAACTGGCCCAATTTCCCCACCCGCAAAAAATCCGGCGACAGGCAGCATGCCCAAGTGCTGATGTATCATCGCAATATCATGGTGCGGCATTTGAAAAAACTGCTGGCCACGGCCATTACAGCTAAAGAGCAACGCGCCCTTTGGCGGCCTGTTTGGAAATAGGACGCGCTCTTTGGAGAGCGCATGGTGGAGATCCGCGCCAGCTGCCTCAGCATTCCGAACATGAAACTGAATCGTTTGCCCCTCCTGGACAAAATCGGCGATGGCTAAAGACCCTGATTGCCGATCCGCGCCTAACAACCCACGAATTAAAAAATCTCCTTGACCAAATTCCGCACGATGTTCGTCCATAGCAATTCCCACCTGCAACCCATTCGCCGCTTGTTGTCGTTCAAGTTCCCCTAAGGCTTTCAATGTGGCCTCTAAGCGCTCCAAGGGAGGGATCCCGCCAAGTTCCTGAATGACATTTCGGTCCACTTTCGTGACCACATAGCGTTCCCCAATAGGTTGGCACCCCTGAGACACGACCGTTCGTAGTTCCACGCCTCCCTGGATGGCCACACCCACCACTCCAGATTCAATCATCTTATCGTTTAAAATCAATCGAGACTCGCCTTCATCCATCCCGCCACTGGCAATTCCCCCAATAGCTGCAGAACCGGGAGCATGGTGATCCACAAGAGCAAATAATTCATCAATCGGTGTAGAAAATGGGTCCGCAAAGAGTAGAAAGGCTTGAGGGGCCTGATGCCCTTTCGGCATGTCCGGCCAGCCTTTTAATGAAATGGCTTCTCCATTTTTTTTCGGAGTCAGGTGAAACGGAGTCACCTGCATGCGGGGGTGACTGAGTCCCCACAGGACAAGCCCGGAATGATCCTCAATTTCTTGTGTGCCGCCAATGACGCCTGCCCCCATGCAGCCAAGTAATACTTTGGGGGCAAGGTTCCGGCGAACAATGTCCACCAAGGATTGTACGTCTTCTGAAAAATGGGAAGAAAAAAAGACACAGGCGATATCACAGCCTTTTCCACCAAATGCGTCATGAACCGACCGGGAGACGACTTGAGCCGCCTGCTGGGGATTAGCATCTTGGGAGACCGCGACATGGCATTGCATCATGGTTTATTCAATTCCGTATCTAGAACCAGCTCTTCAACATTGTCTATGTGTGCCCAGTTTACAAACAAGCATGAGAGGCCATTGGTGAGCATATGCTGCCAATTTTTTAAGGGCCCTGTCATTCTCATCAATCATTGAAAGTTAAGGACTAAACGACGGATATGCTGCCAGAATGGCACGAAGCTTTTCGAGAGAAATAGCCTCAAATCGTCGACCATCTCGTCCTGTCACCGTCGTCGCTTGTAATAGCGCATTCAAAATCGCTTCTTCCGTGGCTTCGACTGTCGCCTGAAAGAGGGGATTAAGATGGGTGTCGGCAAGATGGGTCATGACAAAGGTGGGATCGCTGGGATAATGTGGGATGCTGTTCCCCGTGGAAAACGCCAGCACAAAATCCCCGCTCCCATGATGCGCGACTGATCCTGTTCGGGCCAAGCCAATCGTCGCCCGCCTGGATAAACGAACCAGTTGTCGAGCATCCAACGGGGCATCCGTGGCCACGATAATAATAATCGAACCGCTGTCCTGCCGTTTTCGAGGTCGGGAATTTTTTGATTGGCGCGAAGGCGCCGTTATCACTTCTTGGGCAATCGTCTTTTCTTCCTTCTCATATAATCTGCCGACAGGGACTCCTGCCATGGTGAATTCATCTCGACGCCCATGATTGGCGTTCACTAAGACTCCGACTCGGTAGCCCCCTTTTGCAGGTGAAAGGACTCGTGACGCCGTACCAATCCCGCCCTTGAATTGATAGGACACCATGCCTGTGCCCGCGCCGACCGAGCCTTCTTGGACTGGGCCGCTGGCTGCATCCTCCAAAGCCTGGACAACCTCTTCCGGCGAGACATGCCGCCCCTGGCTGTCATTAAGACGGCTATCATCACATTCGGCGACCACAGGTGTCAGCGTATCATCACTGATACCAATACCGGGATACTGTTTAATCATCCAACTCATCACCCCATCTGCCACGCGAGGCACATTCAAAGTATTGGTCAAGGCAATGGGATATTCCAAGAATCCAGATTCCGCGATCCATGCTAAACCGGTCATTTCCCCCGTGCCATTTAAGACAAATGCACCGGCTGGCACCTTGTGATGCCACACATCATCTCGTGGAATAATAACCGTTGCTCCAGTCCGAACGGGTCCATGCCCGGGCTGTAAGGCTCCATGGCCTTCACTGATCGTGACATGGCCCACTTTCACTCCAGGGACATCCGTGATGGCATTCCATTCCCCAGACTCGTATTGCCCAATTTCAATCCCTAAATCTCGAACATGCGGGCGAGTTTCCGTGGCAGATACAAAGGAAGCAGGCTCAGCGAGAACCGGTGGGAATCCACTGGGACTGATAAGGAGAACAGTCAATAGACAGGCTGCATGGAATAAGGGAAAAAATGGCAGGCGCATAGTGTGAACGCTGATTTCCAAGAAATACCTTTGAGAGATTTTTTCAGTCATTCCAGAAACAGCAAATGACTACGGACTCCCAGAAAAGTCGATCTCATGCATTTGATATGCGGTTTCTTGAAATCCGGTTCGGCCATAGACCTGATGAGCTTGATGATTTTCTCGTTCCACATACAAGCGAAATCCACAGACTTTCTCCGGATTCGCCCTGGCTTGCTCATAGACATAATCATACAGTTGGCGAAAGACACCCTGCTGACGATAGGGCTGATCAACATAGAGGCTTTGCAACCACCAAAAGATGCCATTCCGCCAGTCGCTCCATTCAAAGGTGATGAGAATCTGACCGATGACGGTTGGCTGTGCCGACTCATGAGGACTCACGGCAACCGCATACCATCCTTTATGAGGATCTTGCAGGATGGCTTCCACTCCTGACCGCAAAACCTGGGCATCAAGAATTCGAGCTTCAGTTTCTCGTGCCAACGCCGAATTGAATGCACTAATCGTTTCTATATCAGCCATCGTGGCACGCCTGATCTGCACGGGAACCTGTTGACTCATGGTACCTGCTTGAGACTAGCTTGTCCGGGGCAATCTGGCCGGAGTCAGCCACCCGGAAGGGGGACGGTACAGGCCAGCGGAAAATTCCATTTTCATGGCCTCTTCGGGTCGCAATTGAATACGATTCACTTGATCTTCCGGAACAAACGCCAGGTATCCGGTAAAGGGATGAATGGCCGTTGGGACAAAAATCATGACGAGCGGACCATCTGGAGAGATTTGCAACCTTGATGGAGGTAGGCCCATATCAAACCCAAGCGCCCACAATCCATTACGGGGAAATGGAAAAGCCACCACTTTGCTGTGGCCAAATCGTTCACCAAACTTGAGAACATCTGCCATACTTTTCAACGTATGATAAATACTGCGCACAAAAGGAATTTGCGCCAGGGACGATTCGAATTTTTGATGAATACGTTGGCCGACGAGATAGGTCGTCCCCATTCCAATCCAAACCACTAACAGGCAAAAAAATATAATACCGGAACCAGGAATCGTGATCCCATATAACGCCCAGACAATATCAACCGTCATATGCTCTAGGGCCTCAAATAGGGTAGAGAGGATTAGCACGGTTCCCCAGGCTGGAACAATAATGAAAAGACCGGTGAGAAAATACCGTTGAAGATGTTGTAAAGAAGAAAAACTCATGAAACGAGGGCTTGTAGTAAAGCGGCCAGTGGAGTGGCTCAAGCATTCATCAATGGGTTCCGCTCATTTCCTTCCGTAAATACAAGAATGTATTCAACGTCTCTATAGAGAGTGGACCCGAAATCCGCACCACGAACCTCAGCATATTTGCAACACGACTCTAGTCTAACAAAGCCACGCCATCTGCGCATTACCAAGATCCTCAACACAGATTTCTCGAGGGCAGCCCTTCGAATATTCTCTCGTATTGCCTCAAAATCAAAGTGGTGCTACATTGGTCCTCGGCCATCTGCAATTGAAAGGAGTCTTTTCGTGGAAACTGACACAAGTTCTTATGATAAGGGAATGATTGCTCCAGATTTGTTAGCTATTCTTTGCTGTCCTGAAACTAAACAAGAAATCCGTCTAATGGAGCCGCATCTTGTTGAACAACTGAACCACCGGATTGAAGAAGGAAAGCTCCACACAAAAGGGGGTCAACCTGTAACTGAAAAAATTGATGGAGGGCTTCTTCGGAAAGATGGGACCGTGGTCTACCCCATTCGAGATCAAATTCCTATTATGCTCATTGAGGAAGGCATTCTAATAGAAAGCGCCAATCAGTCCTAAATTCTATTTTCCCGAAGGTAGACCCAAATCCTTACACAATTTCATGGGAAATTTTGTCTACGTTTCCCTTCCCTTCCACATATGCCAGACTGACCTGGTAATTTGAATTACCACATAGATAAATACACCAAAAAAAATACCGTAAAAACCAAAATCCTCCGTTCGCCAATCCAGGCTTCCATGTAAAAGGACACCCAGTGCGACATGGGCCCCGAATCCCAGACTAATGGCCAACACAATCCATTCACGGACAATCGTTTTTTTGGTGAACCCCATAATTATGAGTAGCAAAAATAAGATTGGTTTCATCTAGACCATAGTCTAGATGAATGTAGAGAAAGCTAGACAGGGCTTTTGGCTGACTCAATTTCGGTAGCAGTAATGAGACTGGCCAAATAGTCGGTGACAAATACCAAAGCTTCTTCCCGTCCATCAGCTCTACGCCCCTTCTCTCTTCTTTGAATAGAGAGCTCATGCTCTAAGTCTGATTTCACATCCCCTAATAGCTTCTGTAAGGAAGCCGTGGTGAGATTCATATCAACATCTTCTAATTCTTGGCATCGATCTAATACCCAATTGAGTCCTTCTACCTTACCTAGGTATCGATCCTGCTCGGCTTGGTCAATTCTCCCCATGGTGGATGCAAAAGCCTGGCATTCATAAATGAGATTGTAAAAGCTTGCAACGGCTCTGTGTAAAGTAGAGTTCATTCTGTATTCCTTCCAAATTTTTAGGAACCTTCGATTAACAATTATAAACCCTAACCAGGGAACCTGCTAGTTCCTTGGTCATTTTTCACACATTTTAATCGAGATTAATTGTAAAGGTCAGGTAAACAACAGGGGATGGAATTCTGCCATAAACCCATAATAAAGCGGGGCAAACTGCTTTAAACTCCCTGGGCTATTTTCTTTTAATCTTTTAAAAAAGAACACTTGATGGCTAGGGTCAATTTTTTCTAACAGTTTACCTAATTCGGCCATTGAAAAAGACCCTTGTGGGACACTGAGCACATAATGCACCAATCGCTCAACAAATTGGTGCATAACATAATCACTCAGTAGGTACTGTGAGGGGATTTTCCCGTTCTTAATGATTTCCCCAAATGGAACAGCTTGAGAGGAAAACGGACTATTTTCACTGGAAACAGGTAACTGATTCACGTTAATTCAAAGTAATCCGGATTAAAAACTTTCTTTCTTTCAAAAGGTTGCTTTGATTGTATCAGGCAATTAGAGCAATTCAAACCTATTATTCCATTTATTTCCAAAAACAGATTTTGGAAGTAAAAAATTAAAATTCTTCAGCAACTCAAATCAGACAAAAAAGTTCGAGGGAAATCGTAACCTTGTGCAAAAAAAAGCAGGGGGCGACGACGTCGCCCCCTGCTCTCACCGAAACGGTGCCGTGAGGCTCCGTTTACAGCCAGTTTACCCGTTCAGCTGGACGGATATAAATTGGCTCTTCCACTTGTTGCCGGACGGCTTCCTTGCCCGATTTGTTGAAGCCCAGCACCGTGTCGTTGTACATCTCGAACTTCCGACCGTGAATTTGGGTTTCGAACACTTTCGGTCCAGGAATGACGTCATACCGGAAGATGATCTGTTGGCTCGCTCTCCAGAGCTGTAACACGGCCAACAATTCCCGGCTTGGCACCAAATATTTCTCAATGGCATTATCCACGCCCGGCCCAAACATCTGCCGGATGTAGCCACGAGGAGCTTGCCGTGGGGGAATGTAGTAGCCATTGGGCTCCGTACCCCATTGCGGGTAGAGTGGCAAGGCCACTTGTTCCACACGAATGGCATAATACAACGGATTCCAACGATCTTCCGCCCACAACCCGTCATCACCGACTTTTACCAAGCCTTGGAGTCGGATTTTTCCGACGCACGCTGCCATACAACGTGTTTCCATTGGCTCACCACCGGTCAAAGGATCTTTCCCTTCAACCCGTGGATAGCAGGCAATACATTTTTCCGATACTCGAGTCGTTCCCCGATACATCGGCTTTTTGAACGGGCATTGCTCCACACACTTTTTGTAACCACGGCAACGGTTTTGGTCAATCAAGACAATCCCGTCCTCAGGCCGTTTATAAATGGCCTTACGTGGACAAGCTGCCAAGCAACCAGGATACGTACAATGGTTACAAATACGCTGAAGGTAGAAGAAATAGGTTTCATGCTCCGGCAAGCTGCTGCCGGTCATTTTCCATGGTTCTTCTTTCGTGAACCCGGTTTTATCGATGCCTTCCACAATGGCCCGCATCGACGTCGCCGTATCTTCATAGATATTCACGAAACGCCATTCTTGGTCAGTTGGGATATATCCGATTGCTGCTTGGCCAATTTTGGCGCCAGCATCAAAAATCGTCATCCCTTCAAACACTCCATAAGGTGCATGGTGTTTGCGGCCGACCCGCACGTTCCACACCTGCCCTCCTGGATTGACTTGCTCGATCAACTGCGTGATTTTCACATCATAGAACTGTGGGTATCCACCATAAGGCTTCGTTTCCACATTGTTCCACCACATGTATTCCTGCCCTTTGGAGAACAGCCACGTGGACTT
>JAOUNC010000103.1 GCA_029881175.1 Nitrospirota bacterium
ACGGCCGAGCTTTCTCACACTGTACGCTTATGCGCCTTTAAGCATGGCGTCAATCGCGTCTTTGAAAAACCCTTGGACTTCCAAGAACTCTGCCAGGCTGTCGATTGGGTGATTAAATTCGATCTTCCTGCTCATTCCACGCTTAACTCGCTTACTTCATAACCTGAGGATTCGTCCTCATTGTTCCCATCTGCCCCCTCCTTTCATAGAGCGGAGTGACCAGAACGCACTGCAGGCTGGCCCCATCGTCAAGTCAACGCTTATCGTCATCCACGAATGGCAAAAGGGCCTGCACGGTGGCCGCCTGCATGCTTAAGGAATTGAACCTAAAGATGGAGGGAATAACGAAAGACTGTCGTTGAACCTCGAAACGGCAATTGAGCGCGAAAAAGCTGTGCATGCTATTTATGTGTAGAGGAAATTTTTACAACTCGTGGTCACCTTTTGGGTGATGAGAGATTGGAAAATTTCTTAGGTGCGTGAAGAGGTTGTGCAGACTTTCGTGATTCGACTGCTGCTTTTAGGTTGAACCGATTACGCTTCTGAGGCGTCAGATTGTTGGCCTGGAGCAAGAATGTCTCGCAAGGTATTGGCCAGCACGGCACCATTGACCGGTTTCATGAGAAATCCTTTGAGACCCAGTTGAGTCGCTTTTTCTGCAGACATGGTATGGCTAAATCCCGTACAGAGCACAATAGGAATATCTCCCCGTATCTGTAACAAGGCACAGGCCAAGTCTTCGCCGCTCATGGTCGGCATGGTTTGATCCGTCACCACCACATCAAACGCATCTGGCTCCCGCTGAAAGAGCTCTACAGCTTCATGAGGATTCGTCTTGGTCACAACCGAATAGCCTAAATGCGTTAAAATCTGCCCCCCCCATCTGGCCAACACCTCCTCATCATCGACAAACAAGACGGCCCCACTTCCCTGAAGCCAGTCCACCGCATTGGCGGTTTGAGCGGGAAGCACCACATCTAATCTTGGCAGTAAAATGGTACAGGTGGTGCCTTGCCCGAGAACACTCGACACCGCAATATGTCCCTCGTGACCGACAATAATTCCATGCACCACAGCTAAACCCAGTCCTGTTCCTTCGCCTAAGCCCTTCGTGGTAAAAAACGGATCAAAGATTCGCTCGACCACTTGGCTGGACATCCCTTGTCCTGAGTCTTGAATCGTCAGCTGCAGATAGGTTCCAGGTTTCAGCTCTGCGAATCCAGAAGTGGCATCCTCTTGCACCTCAATGGAGGTAACCCTCAGGATCAACAGCCCACCCCCTTCTCGCATGGCATGCTCAGCATTAGCACAGAGATTCATGATGACTTGATGCATCTGAGTCGGATCAGCAAAGACCACCGCAGAGTCCATGGTAAAGGTCGACTGTATCTCAATCGTGCTTGGAAGCGTGGCCCGGACCATTCGTAAGGCTTCTTGCACGATCACGTTCATGTCGACGGCTTCCCGCTCGTGGTCAGCACGGCGACTAAAGGCTAAAATTTGCTTCACCAGCTCTTTTGCTCGATTCCCCGCCGTTAAGACCTCCTCTAAATAGGAAATCAACTTCGGCTCTTTGGATGCCTGTGCCAGCGCCAGTTCGGAATACCCCAAAATGGCTCCTAAAATATTATTGAAGTCATGGGCGATTCCTCCGGCTAAGGTCCCAACCGCTTCCATCTTTTGCGTATGCCGAAGCTGCCTTTCAGTCGTTTCCAATGCCTCTTCAGCACGTTTTGTGGCCGTGATGTCCTCACAAGACAATAACAACATAGGTTGTTGATTCGGCCCGATAATTGTGCGCCAGGTTTCTTTGACCCAGAGCCTGGTCCCATTTTTTTTGACTTTCCGCCATTCCTTCTGAAAGGTCTGATTCACCGCCGCAAAACTCTGGGTAATTTTCGCAAGGAAGGCCTGATGATCTTCAGGGTCAAGCACCGAGAGGATCGATTGCCCGACCAATTCCTGAAGGGTATACCCCAATAGATCCGCTCCATATTGATTGACCGATAAAATGGCAAGATGGGCATCCACCGTAAAATACAACAGAGGGCTTTGATCATACAGCGCGCGATAACGCTCCTGACTCTCTTGCAAGGCTTCTTGAGCTCGTTTCCGCTCTAGTTCGGTCCCCGCACGAGCCGCAAAAATCTCCAGCAGATATCTTCCTTGAGCAGAGAGCCGAAGGGGTTGAGTATCCATAATGGCCAAAGTCCCAATAACTTCCTTCTTGGAATTCACAAGAGGAAATCCGAAATATGCTTCAACTGCGAACGCTTTCAAGGCGTCACTTCCTGGAAAGAGCTGTTGCACTCCAGAGGCATAGGCAACAGGATGGCCCTTCAACACATTTTCGCAGGGGCCTCCCAGACCATTATATTCCAATGGAGGCTCAAAGTGATCATGATTCCAAAAGGCCAAGATCCGAGCTTTGCCCTGAGAGAGATCAAGGCATTCAAATAATAACACCATGGGCAGATTGAGGGCTTTGGCCAATTCCCCAACCAAAATTTCAAAAAAATTGGGAGCGCCAGGCACCACATTGCCTCTCACAATCGCCTCCAACGCAGCATCAGATTGTTTGCGTTGAGTCACATCTCGAGAGACCACCACTGCACGACGTTCTCCCAAGGCCATGCGAAAGGCTTTTCCCGTGCTTTCAATCCAGCGGTACTCGCCCTGACAATTTTTGTATCGATAGACCAACCGGCTGGCTCCCTCTGTTTCCAACCCTTCTTGAAATTCAGCCATCACCCGTTCAAAATCTCCGGGATGCACGAGAGAGAACATATTTGAATTCAGCAGCTCACTGTGGGTATAACCCAAAGCCTCTTGAAAACTCGGACTCACATATAAAAATCGACCCTCCACATTGACTTCGGCAATCAGGTCATTCGCATTTTCCATGATCGCCCGGTAACGTTTCCCTCGTTCTTGAATTATCAATTCTGCAGCTTTGCGAAATGTGATATCACGAGCAATGCCAAATAGCCCCTCAAGCCCTTCCTCCGTTTGTCCAAAAATGTCCTTGGTGACCAGAAACGTCCTGGACACCGCCCCATCATCCACGACATCAATTTCAAAGGATTGAGGCGTTTTTTCACGAATCACGTCATGATCAAATTTAGTAAACAGAGGATGTGTGCCGTCCGGAAACAATTCCCCATCGGTTTTTCCAATGATCGCGTCAATCGGAAGACCCAAAACGGACGCAGCCGTCGAATTCACTAACAAATACCGCCCCTCATGGTCTTTGACAAAAATGATATCGCTGGTCCCCTCTACCACCGTTGTCAATAACGCATGCTTTCGTTTAATCGCCTCTTCGGATTCTCTCTCCTCCGTAATATCCCGAATCGTTCCTCCACCTCGAATGAATGTTCCCTGGTCATCAAACAAGGCTTCGCCCTTCGCCTTAAACCATCGATATTCACCCTGCTTCGTCTTGAGCCGAGATTCCACTTCATAGGGCAAATGATGCTCAATATGATCCCTCAGAGCTTGAAAGATGGGCTCTCGATCATCAGGATGAAGCCGTTCCGCCCAAGAGGACAACACCGGAGGAAATTCATGCGCGTCAAATCCCAGAAGAGTCTTAAATTGTAACGAATACCAGACAGGAGTCATTGGCGAATCCCAAGGTTGATCTGGCAATGGACGACTTTCCCACAGACCTTCCTGAGATCCCAGAGTCGCAATTTCGAACCGATCAAGCTGCTCACGCAATATCGCAATCATCTGCCGCGCATTAGCCAGTTCTTGACGGACCTGGTCATTCGCCTTTCCCCCATCATTCGCGCCCGTCTCCTTAATGAGGGTGTCCTTCTGAACATCTTTTTGAGACAACGGTTCTTGGGTATATCGCGCCGTCACATCAAGCACAACCCCTTCATATCCTACAAGACGACCATAGGCATCGCGTATCACTCGGGTGTGCTCTTCAAGCCACAAGGTTTCATCGGTATGTCGAGAGCCCTTCCACAAGAACGGCCCAATTATTTCCTCCCTGGCGCATAGGTCTTGCCAGGCTATCCGGCTCTCTGGCTCGGCATACAATTGCCGCCCAATATCCGTCACGGCTTTCAGCATGCCTTCAGGTGAGTCATACCCAAAGATACGGGCCAGGGCCGCATTGGCCATCACCAATTGTCCCTCAACGGTGCTGCGATAAATACCCACAATGGCGTGATCGATCAGCTGTCGCAGACCGTCAAGCTCTTGTGATACGGGAGCCGTCGTCGGGTCCTGGGATAATCGAAGGGAAAGATAAAGATCCCCGATTTGCTTTCGAAGAATTTCAAGAGACTGCGGAGAAGATGTTCTGTGTGGGATGTTAGAATCCATGAAAAACACGATTGGAGTGAAGAGGGGGAAACGCGCAAAACTTCTTCACCGTCACAATGTAAGATCTGAGAACTTATGTCAAGAGGAAATTCTCATCGCATGACGTCTTTTCGGATCAAGCATGCTCTCTTCCCGCGCGAATCTTCACAGACTTAAAGAACTCCTGGTTTTGATACCACGGAAATCCCATGGTACACTTCACTTCATTTTTCCTTTCTCGAGGAATCACCACGAATGACAAAAATACCCGTCCTGACGATTGCTGGATCTGATCCGAGCGGAGGCGCCGGCATTCAGGCAGACCTGAAAGCTTTTTCGGCAAACGGCGTCTTTGGCATGTCGGTCATTACATCGATTACGGCCCAAAACACCTGTGGGGTGTCATCGGTCTTTCACCTCCCCTCAGACATCATTGAGGCTCAACTTGATGCGATTTTCTCTGACATCCCCGTTACCACCGTCAAAACCGGCATGTTGGCGACACAGGACATCATCACCACAGTCAGTAAAAAACTCTCGACGCAGACAATCGAACACCTTGTCGTCGACCCCGTCATGATCGCGAAAGGCGGACATGCCCTCCTCGAAGAAGAAAGCATTGCCTTTCTGAAATCTCAACTTTGTCCTCAGGCTTTTTTGCTGACGCCAAATATTTATGAAGCTCAAGTGTTATCAGGCATCACGATTCATACTATTGCTGATGCCAGAGCTGCGGCAAAAATCATTCACCGATTGGGGTGCCGGCATGTATTGATAAAAGGCGGGCACCTTCAAGAGCAACCAGGCACAGACCTCCTCTACGATGGCCGTTTTTTTCGGATGTACAAAGGAGAATATATCCAGACTCAGCATACTCATGGCACCGGATGTACGTTCGCATCAGCCATCGCTGCACACCTGGCCAAAGGAAAATCGATCGCTGATGCCATCGAGGCAGCCAAGGCATACACAACTGAAGCCATTCGCCATAGCTTCCCCCTCGGGAAGGGCCATGGGCCAACGGACCATTTTTACTTTCTGCCAACCTAACGCGCCGTGGATCCTGCAACCACACAAGAAGAAAGACCCGGCATCGAGACGCCTCTCAACTTTTCAAGTTCATCAGGTCTCTCTACACCCGCAATCTTGGCGGAACCCTCCATTCCCACACATCGATGCGTCATTCTCTGTCATGGTTTTCTGTCTGACAAACAGAGCCGCACCAATCGACGTCTCACAGAACTGCTTGTTCCTCATGGCATCGCCACCCTTCGGTTTGATTGGTATGGCATGGGAGAATCCAGCCAGCATTTTCCCAACATGAGCATCAAACAATGCGAAGAACAACTCGATGGGGCGTTTCAGGTTTTGCAATCACGAGGAATGGACCGACTCGGACTCGTGGGGTCCAGCTTCGGCGGGTTGTTATCGATTCTTTCAGCTTCCCAGCACCCGGCGCTCAAGGCCTTGGGACTCAAATGCCCGGTCGTGGACTTCGCAGAATCCCTTCGTCTGGAATTTGGCCCAGAAACCATGGAACGCTGGAAATCCACCAACCACATCCCCAATATTATTGGGGACGGCTCACCAGTTCCCTTGCAGTATGCGTTCTATGAAGAATGCCTCACCTATGATGCCTATGCGGCCATTCCTGGCATTCAGGCTCCCACCTTAATCGTTCATGGAACTCAAGACGAAATTATTCCGAGACCTCAAATTGACCGTTTACTGGCGACCCTCAATACGACGAAAAAATTGAAATTCATTGAAGGAGCCGACCATCAATTCGGACGGCCTGAGGAGTTTCGTCTGATGACGAATCAGCTAGCGCAATGGATGGTGAACTATTTGACGAGCCCATGATGAGCAAGACCACCAGCATTCGTCATTCCGACCTGTCAAATGGGGAACACCCAGATACGCCATTGGATGTCTTTCGTCTGCTGTATCCCATAGTTAAAGATGAAGTCTACCGACGACGAGAACAGATGATCCAACTGACAGCCTTTGCCAGTGCCTTTTTGATCTTGCTACTCGTTATTCTGCTCACGATTCCCTCTTCATCTGGGTTGGATGCTGCCACTCGATGGCTTGCGATGTCTGGAGTGGCATTGTTGTTCGGTCTCTTGGCCTACGTCATTCTCCAACATGCCGATCGACATCGTATGGCCAAACAGCAATTAATTGAACTGGAGCAATCATTGGGCCTGTATCAAGACGGATGGAAACCCGATGGGAAGGCCCTCTTCCCGCACAATTGGCAATCCGACTGGATGGCAGACCGGAGCGTCACGATCTATCTTACCGTCTTGGCCGCTCTCACCACATTGGTGATCTGTGCGATTGTGGTTCGGGCTTGAACGAAGTCAATTCATGATCTATTTATCTGGCTCAGAAGAAGGATTGCACTCATGTTGAAGTCCTATCGAGGCGTGGAGCCAATCGTGGCCGCCAATGCCTTCATTGAAGACACGGCGGTGATTATTGGAGATGTGGTGATTGGCTCAGACTCCAGCGTGTGGTTTCATGCCGTCGTTCGAGGAGATGTGCATTTCATTCGCATCGGACATCGAACCAACATCCAAGATCTGTCGCTCTTGCACGTGTCACACGACACCTACCCCTTAACGCTCGGAGACGACATCACCATTGGACATCATGTGGTCCTGCATGGTTGCACAATCAGGGATCGCGTTCTCGTCGGGATGGGTTCGATTATTATGGATGGAGCGGTCATTGAAGAAGATTGCATCATCGGCGCAGGCAGCCTCGTCACCGAACGCACACAGATTCCTCCAAAAAGCTTGGTCATCGGCTCACCGGCTCGAGTCAAGCGCATGCTCACCACTGACGAAATTGCCTGGATTCGTGAATCAGCCTCCAATTATGTGAGATATGCTCAACATTATCTCGAAAAAGATCAGTAAGCAGACGTGCCTCTCTGAATCATCTGTTACGACCAGAGCATCAGCTTGATGAGATTCCCGAATGTCTCTTCCCTCCCTGCAACAACACCCACTCGTGATCTTGGGCGCCGGCTATACCGGCCGGCGAATCTATCATCAGGCCATTGAAGTCGGACGAACAGTCTTTGCCACCAGCCGCAACCCCCAGCTCCATCTTGGCGATATCCCTCCTAAGCACCGTTTGCCCTTTGATCTTGCGCAGCCTGAGACTTGGGCAAACCTTCCCGAACCAGCTCATCTCCTGTGGTGTTTCCCGGCTCTGCCATTACACCTCGTCCAGGAATTTCTGGCAGCCCGCTCCAGACGAACCGGACGACTGCTTGTCATGGGCAGTACATCCGCCTACATACCGGATGGACATCCCATGACAGAAGATACTCCCCTTAAGCCACACCTACCACGCGTTCAGGCTGAAGAATATCTACGGGCCAATTATGGAGCCGTGATCATCCGGCTCGCCGGTCTCTACGGACCAGGGCGTCATGTTTTAGATTGGATACGAAAAGGGAAGATTCAGAATACTCCAAAGTGGGTCAATCTCCTTCACGTCGAGGACGCAGCCGCTATCTGTCTTCAGGCTCTTGAACAGGCATCCGAGGGAAGCACCTATCTTGCCAGTGATGGGCATCCACGAACATGGGCAGAGATTTGTTCCGTCGCCTCTTCAAAATGGCAAGTCACGATTCCCCCTCTCACATCCCCCCAGAAACCAGGGAAACAGGTGTCGATTCACAAACTTCGCACCGAGTTGCAGTATGCCTTCCGTTTCCCGGATCTTTACCAAGCATTGGATCAGATTGAAGCCACAGCTTCATTGGTGAGGCGTGAGGCGTGAGGATAAAATGACAGGAGTGAAATGGCAAGTGTAAATGCTTCAGAGGGTTCTTCTGAATCCTCTTACTTCTCACTTTTCATCACCGGAACACGGCCACAAGGAAATAGACCACCATTCCATTATTGATGGCATGAGCACACATGCCGGGAATCAGGCTTCCTGTCCGTTCATAGACCCACGCCCACAACATTCCACTCCAGAACACGGTGAGAAATGCTGTTGGTCCATATCCATGAGCCAAGGCAAAGATCAACGCGCTCCCGATCAGGGATGCAGGAACCCCGAATTTGGCTCGCAACGTCGAATACAGAATTCCTCGAAAAATCAGCTCT
>JAOUNC010000495.1 GCA_029881175.1 Nitrospirota bacterium
TTCCACTCGCTTCTTCCAGGCGGTGTGGTAAGCCAATGGTAAATGCCGGAAGGTTTTTGGTCTGAGGATTATTTAATTTGGCTTTGAGAATTTTATATTTACTAAAGTCGCCAGCAAAGATTCCAATGGCCTGCACGCCTTTTGCGCCGAGGTCCAGCATTTCTTCCTGATAGTTGTATTCTTCTTTCGCGAACGATTTTTCAAAAAGGACCGTGCCGCCTAACCGCTTGTAGGCGTTGTGGAAGTCTTGGAAAGCCCCCTCTCCCCATACCCCTTCCTTATAAAAGATGGCTGCGGTGGTCAGGCCTTTTTGATGCATGTAATGCGCGAGCCCCTCGGTGAGTTTTTGATCGGAAAGGTTATTCCGGAAGGTCCAGGTGTTGGGGTGATCGGTAATTGACGTTTTGGTTGAACTGGATGTAATGAGAATGGTGTTGGGCCCGGTTAATGTTTCCACATATTTTTGTATTTCGATGGTGGCGTGACTGTTGACGGCACCTAAGATGGCCACAGCTTGGTGGTGTTCGACGAGTTCATGGGCATGGGTTAGGGCTTTGTCACGTTCTTCCGCTGTATCCTTCCCATGGCTGTCCTTGGCAATCAGCCGTAACTGAAGGCCTGTGACTTTTTCCACTTCGTTCTTGAGCTCATTGAATTTGGCGGTTGCTCCCTGTAAATGGCTTCTTCCATGTTCGTCATCCTCATCCAGCGGGGCGATGATGCCGATGTTCACCACCTGCTTGTCTGGTTCCATGGCGAAATTGGCGGAGCCCCAGATCAGGCCGAAGGCGAGGGTGTTCACGCTGATGATCAGGAGTTTGGTCATGGTCTTTCGGTAGGACTTGGTATGTTCAGGTTGTGGTCGCATAACCCGTCTCCTTGGTCATTGGGTTGTGGTTTTACCTTGGACTTGAGCAATGGCCATACCAAACTTTTCTCTCACCGAGGAGAATGGTTTGGGAAGCCGTAAGTTGTTGATGGATAAGTACTTGGGCGATGTTTCAGAGGTGATACCGGCTGGCAATAGAAAAAATGGATAGCGCTATATCATAGTCATCATGTCTACCGCGTAGACACTCTTCTTAGTAGAGGTGCGTCCTTTAAAAAAATTTGAGTGCCCACTATGAAATACGATGACTCGGATTTCGGTGGAATTTTGGCAGGGGGTTGGCACATGTCCTTTGGGGAATGCCTATTTGGCTGAAAACCCCTGCCTGGCGCTGATAAGTGGGCCCGATGGCTGTGCCCGGAGATCCTGCTTCTTTTGCATTATTATGGGAAGGGTGTTTTCTTGACTTCTTAGCTCAGAATGCTACTTTAAGCCAGTTTTATTGATACTTAATGTTAGTTAATCAGGCAAGGGGAACCATTATGGAACGGGGTAAACCATTCGAGGCGTTCACGTATCCATCAAATCGAAAGAGTCGAAGGTTTTTGCAATCCTGGAAGCCAAGAAAGGCAAGCGCCGTGGATCGTTCGGAGAGAGCAAATGTGTATCGAATGGAATCTTTGGAGCCAAGAGTCCTATTGAGTGCGGAACCGCTCCTACTTTTAGATGGCGAAGAGCTGGTTTCTTCTCTTATAGAAGAGCCAGCGAGTGAAATGCAAACCTCAGAGCAAGCCCTGGCACCGGCTGCGGCCATTTCCCTCACGACGAGAAGCCTTGATGTCGACCAGGACGGTGAAGTGACCGTGGAGCAAGATGCGACACTCATCTTGCGACATCTGTTTGGGTTGAGAGGGCAGGCTCTCGTTGATGGGGCGGTGGATACCGTGAATGGGTTGCGCCAGGATGCCACGGCTATCACTGAATTTTTAACCAAGTCCGAAAGCACCATGCTTGATCCCGATGCCAATGGCACTGCCGATGTCATGAGCGATGGGCTGACTATTTTTCGATATATCACGTTGATTACCGAGGGTGGCCTGACTGTTGACGATATGGCCAAAGGGGTGGTGGATTTGGTGGGCGGCAAGCGCACTGATCCTAATGCGATTAAAGCCTATCTGGATGGATTTTTGCCGGGCATGGATGAAATCGCTCCGGTTATTACGGCCGGTCTGTTGAACGATACCGGGGCTGATCCCACGGACACCCTCACGTTCGATCCCACGATTGCTGGATTGATTGAAGACAAAAATCCGATCGTGAGATTTGAAGCGTCGATTGATGGTGGAGGTTTTCACGAT
>JAOUNC010000496.1 GCA_029881175.1 Nitrospirota bacterium
CTGCTGATGATCAAAAACAATCCTTCATCCATCAATCCCTGCCTCACAAAATGCTCATTGTGGCCGCAGGGCCTCTCTTCAATTTCATTCTTAGCTATTTAATTTTTACCGGCATGTTGGCCATGGGGTCTCCGCTCTTTGTCCCCAACATTGACAATATGGCCCCGGTGATCGAAGCCATTACACCCGACTCTCCTGCAGCCCTCTCCGGCTTGGAATTGGGTGATCGGATTACCCGGGCCAACGAAGAAGAGATTTCCACCCTGGGCGAGCTGTATCAGATTCTTAATGCCACCCATGGCCGCCCCGTGACGTTAGATGTCAGTCGTGGGAACACCATCAAAACCTTTATTGTCACACCAACCGTTCAAGTTAATGAGGACAACCCTGAAGAGACCCCCCTGTACCTTTTGGGGATTGAAGATCATGCGCCTGTGGTCGGAAAGATTATGCCCGACACGCCAGCCATGAAAGCTGGGCTTCAAGCCAATGATCGAATTGTTCGCATTCATGAGACGCCCATTGTCACCTGGTCTCAGATGACGGAAATTGTTCGGAAAAATGCGGGTGTTCCTCTTGAGATGCAGATTGAGCGGAAAGGGAGGCCTCTGACTCTTACCATTACGCCAGACACACATACCGTAACCAGCCCTGATGGGGAAACCCTGTCCATTGGCCGAATTGGGATTCAAATCTCTGGCCGTGGGACGGTTCTGCGAAGCTCCTCGTGGTATCTGGCACCTTGGGATGGCTTGAAGGCCACATGGGATTGGTGTGAGCTCACAGTCAAAGGCATAATCAAGCTTGTGACTGGAGAAATTTCTTCAAAGAATATTGGCGGACCGCTCATGATCGCCAGTGTTTCCGGCGAACATGCCGAGCAAGGCTTGAGCAGTATCATGTGGCTGATCGCCATCCTCAGCATTAATCTCGGCATCTTAAACCTCTTACCCATTCCGGTTTTGGATGGCGGGCATCTCTTCTTTTTTGCCTGCGAAGCCATCTTAGGACGCCCGTTACGGGAACGATCAAGAGAAATCGCCCAACAAGCCGGGATCCTCGTGTTGTTCTGCCTGATGGGCTATGCTTTCTGGAACGATATTAACCGCCTACTTCAATAACCCTTCCCGCACGATCTCAACCGACTTCTGATATGACCGTCCATGCTTCTTGAAATCGTGATTTTTATTACTCTGATCACTAGGAATACTCAATGAGACTTTCGCAATCCTTTATCCCCACCATGCGTCAAGACCCTGCCGAAGCGGAGGTCATTAGCCATCGCTTGATGCTACGAGCCGGAATGATCCGGAAGGTAGCTGCCGGCATCTATTCGTATCTTCCATTGGGTCTGCGCGTCATTCGGAAAATTGAAGCCATCGTTCGCGAAGAAATGAATAGGGCCGGAGCCCAAGAACTGCTACTACCTATCCTCTCTCCCGCGGAACTATGGGAAGAAACCGGCCGCTGGGATTTTTACGGAAAGGAACTTGTCCGATTACAAGACCGCCATGACCGAGCCTTTTGCCTGGGACCGACGCATGAAGAAGTCGTAACGGACTTGTTTCGACGAGAAGTCCGATCCTATCGCCAGTTACCTCTGACCCTGTATCAGATTCAAACGAAATTTCGTGATGAAATTCGCCCACGGTTTGGCCTTATGCGTGGCAGAGAATTCATCATGAAAGATGCCTATAGTTTTGACCAGAACGAGGCTGGCGCCCAACACAATTACCAACAGATGTATGATGCCTATTGTCGCATTTTCTCACGCACCGGCTTGCAATTTCGCCCGGTGGAAGCCGACACCGGGCTCATTGGAGGTATTTCCTCCCATGAATTCATGGTGTTAGCCAATACTGGAGAGGAGTTGATTGTCTTCGATCCCGATAGCCCCTACGCCGCGAATGTGGAACGGGCGGAGGTGGTCCCACCCACGTTGGGAACGCCAGAGACCCCCAAGCCTTTAGAAAAAGTTTCGACACCCCAAGCGAAATCTGTCGAAGACGTCTCTGCCTTCTTGAAGGTGCCTTCCAGTCACGTGGTCAAAACCCTGCTCTACCAAACCGGTGAAAAGGAGGTGACCGCCGTCTTAATCCGTGGCGATCACCAGGCTAATGAAATCAAAATTCAGCGGCACTTAGGGCTTTATGATCTCACATTGGCGTCCCCAGAACTTGTCGCCAC
>JAOUNC010000104.1 GCA_029881175.1 Nitrospirota bacterium
CCTCTATGAAGATGGCATAACTCCAGAAAAACTCCGTGCTCAATGGTCGATGTTTGGAGAAGATCCATTTATTGTAGGGGGAGATGAAACAGTACCTTTTTCAGCAAGAACGTTTATTACTCGTGAATTATGTCAAGAGATTATTGAACACGCCACAAACCAATCCTGAAAGAGCATGCAAGCATGAAGTCACTGGATGAAGTCATTTCATATCTCCATGCCGAGTTTGACGATCATTCTGACCAGCACCGCGAGGGTCTGGCGGCAACTCGGCCTATCGCTGTTGCCCGGATTGCCGAGCGCCTCGCGACCGACGGGTTTCCATCTACCCAAGACGAGAAAATCAGCCTAAGCCTTGTTCCATTTGTTTTTCAGGAAGCAAATTATGACGACATTGACTGGAGCCAGAAAGACTCTGATTTAAGGCACCTGAAGCGTTTCTTCGAACTCGATCTGTTGGTTCATTTTGCTGGTCGAGAGCGTTCTGACATCAACGAAAATGACTATGCGCAGTATTATGCGTTATCCCTGAAAGCAGTTCGTTAACAATATGTCATCCTACGAAAAGCCATACTGCCCGGAGATTCGGGATCCAAACAATTATGCCACTGAGACAGAAATACGCACTGTCGAAAAAGCCATTGAGATGGCAGCTCGCGCCCAGGCCAATCAAGTCGATAAGGCCTGGGCGCCGCTGCTACGATCGAGACCAGCGGCCGCTCCTACGTCAGGTGTCTAATCGACGATGTGATACATGGGAACTATTTCCATTGCCTACTCGCCGCATTCGCGGTTGTAGCGGAACAGGGTGAAGCCATGCCAATCGGTATCGGGAATAGGAATGTTAAACGGCCTTTTTGACTGGACAGGAAAGTACCAAAGACCCCGTTGAGGGATCAATCCACAGACTTCGCTGTCCGAAATGTGGGAATTCCCCCTGCGAGACGGGCCTGAGCCGCCCTTATGACATGGATCATGCCCAGCCTTGTGCTCCCTGATGGCGTGTGGGCGGGGGCAATGGGGCCACCAAGGCATGTCGGTTCGGGAACGGAACCGGAATCAGGGTGAGATGAAGCTGTGTGACGCCGTAGCGATTAGGCTGTCTGCCAGAACTCGTCGAGGCCTTGCATAATGCCCTCGCGGCGATTGATGATACGCAATCGTCCGCATGTGTGGCGTTGGGACTACGAGTGGCCTAAAGCGCTCTTGGGAAAATTGTGGGCATTGTGACGAACGAAGATATTTTGGATCAGATCTTTAAAGAGTTTTGTATTGGGAAGTAGGGAATAGGACCTTTAAACGCTATTAGTGGGTTCTCGGAAACGTTTCGAAGAGACCGTGGGCTGTCAATCCGGCCAGTCGCGGACTCAACATGAGGGGAGACAGGCTACGGGAATGGCTTTCCTGGCCCTTGAACACATTTTGCGCATATTTCCTTGTTTTCAAGTTGTTGGCTTGCTGCACTCCTTGAAATTGAGTCGACCTCACTTTGTTCTGGTACTTGGGGCTGCAAGGGGATTGATTTGAGCTGGCCGAATAATATTTCTGACATGCCCGAGGGGTTCACACGCGCCTCAGCCACTCCAAAAATTTGGGCGAACGAAAAGTCATGGCCTTGACGTTTATGATGCTCGTTCAGGCTAGACTGTAAGTAAAAATTCATGACACTTTTATCCCTTGGCTAGAAGTTGAGGCCCAGTAGATTTCAATAGCCAACAGGCCCATCACCCTGATTTTCCTTTCAAAAATAACAGTTTCTGTAACAAGACCCCATTTTTCGCTTTTTTATTTTCTGACGGGAACAAATCTTGCTTAAATAAGCAGGATTCGTCTTCCTAGTTGGAATGAGCGAGTTCGTTATTTTATTTAATTTTTCATATAAAGGAGTTCTGTCATGACAAAAATCTTAACCTCTGCAAAAAGAGGCTTGGCATTATTGCTAGGGGTGAGTCTTTTGTATTGCGCCTTTCCCCTGGCAGCTCAGGCCGGTTTTGGTTTTCCATCGGAAATAATGGGCTTCGTGTTTGAAGATCTGGACGGGAATGGAGTGCAGGACGTCATGGAACCTGGAATACCTGGCGTAGGTGTGGAGCTAGAGGAACTGTTCAATGGATCTGTCGTTACTTCAATAACCACTGATGCCAATGGCCTTTATGGTTTTTTTGATTTAATACCTGGGTCCTATAATGTCATGGTTACTCTCGGCACCCTCCCTATGAACTTTTTCCCCACCACTCCAACAGAGTATTCAGTTGACTTGGATGAAGGGTTGGGTTTCCTAGCCGACTTTGGCTTTCAAGAGCGCCAACAGAATCCGCCGACTATTCCCGAACCCTCCACGATGTTGTTGTTTGGTTCCGGTATAGCCGGACTGGCAGCTTGGCGGTATCGCAAAAGCAAGACGGTCTAATTTCAGAGACCTTATATTATTTCAGGCAAAGAGCCTCACATCCTCAGGTGTGAGGCTCTTTGTGTATTGAGGGAGTATGCTGGGACATTCAGTGGGAACCGTATTTGGCTTATTTGCCCAAAGGGTAAAGATTTGCTCTAATTTATTCATAACGAACCGTGGCCTTGGCATTCGAATGTGAATGTCGGTTGACAAGTCTTTCGCAAAGTGTTTCTGCGAAGGACGTTATGGTGTGCGCGGAAGGCTAGACTTGATGGGTCAAGCGCTATTCACGAATCACCAATCCTCTTTGGACTTTCTCAAACAATCCGAAAAGTGTATTCTTCACAATCCTGGCATGCTAGCGTGAGTATGTTTGGCATATGCCGTCTTTGTAATTTGGAATCTGCATAAAACGGGGCTAGAAAATTCGCAGCTTATTCGAGGCTGTTTCTCCCAATGAATATTTGGACTAACGCCCTTACCCGTCGTCATTTTACCGGCTTACTCCTGGGATCAACCCTAAACGGGTTACTTGGAATAGACCCGGGTTGGAGCAAACCAGACCAACCCAAAGAACCCGATCAGCCTTCAAAACTTTCTCTTGCCAAAGGATCCTTTATAGCTCTCACCGATTATCAAGCCACGGTGATTGAAGAAGTCACGGCTTTACTGATTCCCACCGATCAGGATCCTGGCGCCAAAGAAGCTGGAGTGGTGCATGCACTCGATCGGTTAGCCATGCGATCCAGCAATGCCCAAAAAGTATTGGTCCAAGGAGTGAGATGGTTGGACTATATGACTCAACGAATCTATGCCAAACCAAGTTTTTTAGAACTTGATGAGCAGGAACGGATACAGCTCCTCACATTTGCCGAAACGGGAGCTATCCCTGGCCCCCCAAAAATCATCCCAGATTTATCCCCCAAGCTCATCGAATTCGGAAAGAACTTTTTTCAATTCATGCTTCACCATACTATGCTCGTGTTTTATACCAGTCCCAGCGGCTGGAAAGTCGTCAGATTCCCAGGTCCTCCTCAATGGGAAGGGAATCTGGATTATCATTTGTGTTAACCCATCATGAAATCCAGGGACCAAGTCGATATTTGTGTTATTGGATCAGGTGCAGGAGGAAGTGTGGCGACCTACGCCTTAGCCATGGCGGGTTTTTCCGTCGTCGTCTTAGAAGCAGGTCCGCGTTTCGACCCGGCGCATTATCCCCTGAACCAAAAAGATTGGGAAGCCCAACCTTCGGCTTTTCACGTCCCCCCCAAAGAGGGCAAGAAGCATCTGTATACCCATGGGGAGACGGAAGCCCTCGACCCCTCCCTGTCCCATCTTCGATCTTGGACCAAGGCCTTGGGGCCCTTGCATTCTTCACCGACAAGAATGCCTCCCCGCATTCAACGGGTGAAGGGCGTAGGCGGAAGCACGCTCCATTATCAAGGAGAAGCCCATCGATTTTCGCCGCATGGGTTCCAGTCCCAATCACAGTATGGGTATGGGGAAGATTGGCCTCTCACCCATAAAGACCTCGAACCCTATTACGAGAAAATTGAACAGTGGCTGGGAGTGGCCGGTGATCCCCGTAATCCCTTCAAGGCCTCGAGGGGCCCCTTTCCTATGACTCCGCATAAGCTAAGTTGCGCCAGTCAACGTGTAAAGAAGGGTTTTGACAAATTAGGTCTTCACCTTTCCCCTAATTCGTTGGCGATCCTTTCTCAACCGTTGGAAGATCGGCCGCCGTGTAATTATTGCAACGGCTGTTCCTTGGGGTGCATGATGCGAGCCAAAAGCAGCATGGATGTTTCGCTCATTCCCAAAGCGGAGGCCACCGGACGAGTCACCCTCATCCCGAATGTTCATGCTCACCGAATTACCCTGAATGCTCAAGGAAAGGCCAGTGGGGTTCTCTATTTTGATCATGAAAAGCAGGAACACCGTCAACGCGCGAAAGTAGTGGTGGTGGCTGCCGGTGCGCTCGAAACACCTCGCCTCTTGCTCAATTCCATCTCGAAAGAATATCCCGAAGGACTTGGGAATCGTCATGATGTGGTGGGCCGATATTGCATGGAAACCATTTTTCAGAATTCTATTGCCCTTTTTTCAGAACCGATACATTCGTATAAAGGCCTGCAGATAGACAGTCGGGCCTGGGACTTTAATGCTCCAAGCCCAGGGCAGACCTTTCAGGGGGGCGTGGTCTTGGGAGTCTCAGCTGGGAATTTCTTAGGACCCTTCGCCTATGCGCAATTCGTGGCTCCGGGATGGGGAAAATCTCATAAGGATTTCATGCGAACCTCTTTTGGAAATGCAATCAATGTTTTTGGCATTGGCGAGCATCTTCCACACCCTGATAATCGAATAACTCTCGACCCGGAAGTCATGGATTTTTATGGAGTGCCTGTGGCCAAATTGGTTACCACCTTGAAAAAGAATGAACGAGAGATGCTGGGATTCATGGCTCGGCAAACGAAGGCCATTGCGGAGGCGGCTGGAGCCAAAGAAATCATCGGTCAGGAAAGTGCGTATGACCTGAGCGCGATCAGCCACATGGGAGGAACCTGTCGGATGGGCCAGGACCCTCGACGTTCTGTGGTCAATCAATTTTGTCAGACCCATGACATTGCGAATGTCTTTGTGATGGATAACAGTTCCTTTGTCACGCAAGGAGGAGGAGATAGTCCCTCCCTCACCATTCAGGCCTTAGCCCTTCGCGCCGCAGACTACCTTATGGACGAAGCCAAAAAAGGAGGACTTACGTAAACACGGAATCCCCCACCAAAAGAAAAGAGGCGCTGCTCATAATTATTTCCAATGGGAAGGGGGTCAGGTTGCGTGTTTAATTCGCTACAAAGTCTTCGGGAAGTCCAGGTTTTCGTTCTTGTGCTTCTGTATCTGGGTCTTGATAAAACTCACGGACCTCAGGACCAGCCAAATGAGCGCATGATATTCGCTAAGCGATTCCCCCCGAACTGCTGATGGTGGAATCTTCGATAGCCGCCAGGAGCGTCAAAGGTCCGGCACATTGCGGACAGGCGATGAGGTCGATGGCGAAGACGCGTTTGAGACATTGTGCCCAACTCATGCAAGCCCGCGTTGAGGCCGTGGAGTGATCGCCGTCAGCATCGACGATGTTCGGCGGCTGGGCGACTTCGCCGGGGACGATTTGAGACCCCAGCGCAGCGTTGGGCGCCAGCACGCCAAGTACGAAAGGACGGGTCTTGACAACTGATCGATAGAGACTATAATTATAGTCTCTTTAAACGATGTCGACTTATCAGAATTCTGGGACGAAGGGGTATCTAGTATGAGGCGGACGATACCGTTAGCTAAAGCAAAAGCCGAATTGTCTGCCTTGGTGGATGAAGTCGATCGAACCTATGATCGAATTGTCATCACGCGCAATGGGACGGACACTGCCGTTCTTCTGAGTGTCGATGAGTACGAAGGCTTGCTCGAAACCTTAGACCTCCAAGGGTATCCCGACGAAGAAGCTGCCATTGCCAAAGCGGAGAAACAAGCGAAGAACGGCCGCACAATTTCTTTCACCACGCTCAAGAAGCGCCTTACACAAGGGTGATGTATGAGATTCGTGTTACCCCGCAAGCCGAAGAGGATCTGAGGCAGCTCACTTGTGCGGATCGGCATCTCGCTGATCGCATTCTGAGCAAACTAGAGACCCTGGCTGAACGACCCTATCAAGGCAAGCCATTAGTCGGACCTCATGCTGGACGTCGGTCCATCCGCGTAGGTACATATCGCATTGTTTACCGAGTCGAGGAAACGCCACGGTTGGTCATCATCCTCACAGCCAAACATCGCCGCCACGTCTATTAGAGGAACAATCCAGTCACTCCCCCTTAGGGCTCACGAAATAATAACTTCCCATTTTCGCATCCCACCTTCAGGTCAGCTTGGGCCGATCTTCACTTGCACAATCCTCAGCGTAGGATTGGCTACGCTTGCGGTTGCGCTCCTTCAGGTCGACCCAATCTGCCCCAAATCTGGGCGCGAATTCCGGGAAGTTATTATTTCGCAACCCCTTAGTCTTTTGCCGGCGCCTTCTTCTACAATTCGATATTCTCAGAGTTATACGACGTTGTGCTGAGAAGGAAACCTCGAAATTCTTCTCCATTGGTTCCTTCCGCAAACCAATTGGAGAAGCGACTAGGCGATCGCAAAAGGCAGCACAGTATAGGATCCATGATCAGTGACGCATGTGCTTGGTTTGGCGACATGATGGTCCGCACGATGTGGAAATACCCCATTATCACTAAAAGACCTTACAATGATTCACAATAGCTCTTGTGACGGACAATCAGTAGGTATGTTAGGCCATTTCTTTTGTGTTAGGCTAAAAGTTTCTCAGGTCTAGTCCTGTTCTGGTTTTCAAAACGGGGGAATAATAAGAAATTGTGTATGAGCAATGAGTAAGGAATTTCAGATTGTCGTTGTCGGTGGTGGGCATGCGGGCTGCGAAGCGGCCCTGGCTGCGGCACGGATGGGCTGTCAGGTGCTCTTGTTAACCATCGATCCTGAAAAGATTGCACAAATGCCCTGCAACCCTGCCGTGGGGGGAATTGGTAAAGGGCATTTGGTGAAAGAAATCGATGCCCTTGGCGGAGAGATGGGTGTGAATACTGATAAGGCGGGCATCCAATTTCGAATACTCAATACGCGGAAGGGCCCAGCCGTTCGAGCCACCCGAGTGCAATGCGACAAAGAACTGTATGCCACAAGAATGCAGGAGATCTTGTCCAAACAGAAAAATTTGACCATTCGGGCAGGTACCGTTGATCGTATTTTGACGACCAATGGAGTGGTCTCAGGTGTGCGAACCAGTACCGGCGACACCATGGCGACGCGAGCTGTGGTGCTTACATCGGGAACGTTCCTCAAAGGGCTCATGCACATTGGTCTGACTCATCTTCCCGGAGGCCGGGCCGGGGAATTGTCCGCAGAGCATTTGTCGGACTGCATGCTGGACTTTGGTTTCGAAATCGGACGATTAAAAACGGGAACGCCGCCACGCTTGGATCGAGACACCATCAATTTTGATGTGATGGCGCCTCAGCCCGGTGATCCCGTGCCTCGCCCCTTTTCCTTCAAAACTCAACGCATTCCCAATCCCCAGGTGGACTGTCATATTACCTTTACCAATGAACAGGCCCACGACATTATTAAGAACAATCTGGATCGCTCGCCCATGTATTGTGGAGTGATTGAATCCACGGGACCGCGCTATTGCCCGTCCATTGAAGATAAAGTCGTGCGCTTTGCCGACAAAAACAGCCATCAAATTTTTATGGAGCCGGAAGTGCTGGGTGGCCGGTCGTATTATCCCAATGGCATTTCCACCAGCCTGCCCATTGATGTGCAACAAGCCTTTGTCAAAACCATAGCTGGCTTGGAGCACGCCGTTTTTCTAAGGCCGGGGTATGCAGTCGAATATGATTATTTCCCTCCCCGACAGCTTCATGAAACCCTAGAAACCAAACTCGTGAAGGGGCTGTTTCACGCCGGCCAAATCAATGGCACATCGGGGTATGAGGAAGCCGCCGCGCAAGGGATGATGGCGGGAATCAATGCTGCCCTTCGAGCCAAAGAAGAAGCCCCCCTTATTCTGGATCGCTCGCAAGCCTACATGGGTGTCTTAATCGATGATCTTATTACCAAAGATGCGCGCGAGCCCTACCGCATGTTCACGTCAAGGGCGGAATATCGGTTGATTCTTCGTGAGGACAATGCCGATTATCGGCTCAAAGAAATTGGCTATCGCTTAGGCCTGATTTCCCAGAAAGAATTCGTCGCGTTCCAACAAAAATGGGGAAAAATAGACAAAGAACTCCACCGGCTTGGCAGCACCCATACCAAAATTCCTGAACTAGAACGTCAGACACATATTACCTTTGACGGGCCAGCCACGAGTACGTCTCTCCTGCAACTGCTTCGAAGGCCCGAACTCTCCTACAAAGATTTGCATCCCTTTTTACATGGTGAAGAGGAAATGG
>JAOUNC010000497.1 GCA_029881175.1 Nitrospirota bacterium
CCTCACCTTCCCTCAGTATGTGTTCCCATTTTGCCCATTGGGTTTAGAAGTCAATGCCTTAGACATTGTCATTACCCCGGGACACTCCTACGATCAAGAAGAGCTGGGCACCCTCCTCCCTGGTCCGCAAATTTACGCCAGCCAGGTGCTCATGGAAAACATTTCCGTGGCGACAAGCTTCACGCCCGATGAACATGGTCGGGAGCGGTACCTCATCTGGTCACCCGACGCGTCACAACTCCTCCCTAAACTCCCTCGTCTCATCGACATTCTCATTACATTAGAAAACTACACCCACCTCATTCTCTTGCCCTACAAGGCCTTCTCTCGATCAGTTGATCAAGTGCAAATTTATGAACAACGCCATCTGTACCAACGGAGTGTGATTACCAAAGAACTCAAAGAGGCTAAACATGCCCGCTTGCAGCAATGGTTAGAGGGCCTCACGCATGATTTTTTGGAAGTGGGAAGGCTGGCAGATTCCATGCGATTTCGCCTGTCCGCATCAGTTCCCTATGATCGCATTGTTCACAGCAATACCCTGGCCCTGCAGGAACAAGCCCTACCGGGATGTCGCACCCTCACCGACTATATCCAGTGGAAAATTACAGGCGTCGCCGATGGCTATCAGCAATTAGTGAGCCGGATACATGCGTTGGAACAAGACTTTGAAGGCACCATCGCCGTCCTGCGCACAAAAGTCGAACTTGTCCTTCAAGAACAGAATTTGGCCCAACAAGATCAAAACATGAAACTCTTGGCCAGCGTGGATCAAACAACCAAAAGCCAGGCCATCCTGCAACAAACCGTGGAAGGACTGTCCGTGATTGTCATCGCCTACTATGTGAGTGGCTTAGCCAATTATCTTTTCAAGGCCTTCCATGAAATCGGGTGGCTCCCCAACTATACACTCGCCTCTGGAATCTTTGTTCCCATAGCCATTGGCCTGTCCTATGGACTCATCACCTGGGGCAAAAAACGGATTCATCAAACCCATTCTGCCTCCCCCACTCAGGACGACTAGAATTCCCCACCTCACAATTAACGCCATTTCAGCCCCTCTCATTGAAAAGCACGAATCTACGCTCAGACGAACCAGGCCTACATTCAATAATTTAGGTATTTCAATTTATTATTGAATGCCATTGCCTGAGGCATCAAGGTCAAACAATTGTTGACCGACAAGAACCTACAGGCTACGACTCTGCTTTCACCTTTAATGTACGAAGGTTGCCTTATGAACAGTGCAACAGAAGTTGTCGAGCAATGCTCCTCCTTGGTGTCCTTGCCCGAGGTCTACCTCCAAGTCAAAAAAGTCATTGATGATCCTGAGTCGACAATGACAGACCTTTCCGCCGCGATCAGCATTGACCCTGGAATGACCGCCATGGTTTTAAAACTGGTCAATAGTGCGTTCTATGGCATGCCACGAAAAGTGGAGACCATCTCCCGAGCAGTGGGGATTTTAGGCATGCAGCCGTTACATGATTTGGTCTTGGCCGTCTCCGTCACCAAAGCTTTTTCCGGTTTGTCCCAACAAGTCATGAATATGAATATTTTTTGGGCAAACAGTTTTTTTAGCGGTCTAGCCGCCCGAGAATTGGCAAGAACGTGCTTCCTGGTCGATAGCGAGCGAATGTTCGTCGAAGGGCTGCTTCGAGATCTTGGGCACTTGGTCCTGTACCAATTCCTCCCCGAACAGGCTGAAGAGGCCATGAAGACCTCCGCCAATACAGGTGAACCCATACAGGTCTCTGAGAAAAGAATCATCGGCTTTGATTATGCCGAGGTGGGACAAGCACTCGTCGATTCCTGGGAATTACCCAAAAACCTGGGAGAAGCCATTCGCCATCAACACCAACCCAGCGCCACGCCGGATTATCAATTCGAAGCCGCATTGCTCAATATCGCAGGGGCACTCACCGAAGGATTTCAATCCCCAAATGGTCAAGGCCATTGGGAAGGCCTCATCGCACCGGAATCATGGACACTCACCGGTCTGGAGGAAGACAGCATCAAAATGTGCATGATAGAAGCAGGCAAACAACTTTCCTCCATGCTGGATCTCATGGAAGAGGCCCAATCTCGCGTCGCGTAGGCGGGACACCACCCATTGCTCATCACGACACACAAAAAAACCATGAAGCATTTCTAGAG
>JAOUNC010000105.1 GCA_029881175.1 Nitrospirota bacterium
TTTATTGTGATGCTGACCATCATCACACCCACGATCCTCACCTTCCTGACCCACGCGTACGCCCAAGACCCGGCTCTCTATAAACAGACGGTCACATTGCGACATGACCCCAGCGTCAAGCCATTACGAGTTTGTGATGAAGCCATGCAACGCGCCGATTTACAATTGAAAGCGCATCTCGAAGAGAAATTCGGGATCACTTTTCCGAAACAGTTTCACTTTGTGGTCAGCACCATCTCCTATCAGCCGGGATCCTGCACGGTCACCGTGTGGACCACAATCAAAGCCGTTCCACCACCCACTCGTTCACAGACTCACGCTGGTCAGCCTGTGTACTTTCCCACACGATAACCTCATCTCGTGATGGCAGTCCCCAGCCATCATCCCAACTCAACCAAGCCTCTCCGACTCTGCCTCCGCCTCTTTCTCGAGAATAGGCACCCGCAACGGGCGCAGTGCTTTCCTCCTTAGTGATCATTCACGTCTTGCGGAGGGTCGTATGGCAACTGAAACATGTCCAACTCATTCCGTCTCCACCTTTATTCGAACCCTCGAAGCCGCCGTGCACGAAGAAGAACGCGCTGCGCCCCATCGAGGGCAACCGGATTCGTTACTCCAACTCGAGCACGGGGAGCTCCGAGGATCCGTCAACGGACGCACCCATTATCAATTCCTGGCCCCAGATCTTGTTAGCACCGACCTCTTACATCAACGAGGCACACTGATCCTCAACCAACGTGTCTTCTCGGCCACCATCCTTCAAATTTTCCCCCCACATGTGGTTGTGGCCATTGATGGGGACGATCAAGGCCCTATTCCGCAAGCCACATTCGGCACGTCGTCGGTCGTTCTTTTGGCGCAACTCCGCCAACGCTTAAACGCCATGCTTGCCCATCCTGATCAGTTCCAAGGGCCACTCGCCCTCACGGCGTTCCAACCAGCCCAACAGTCCAGGCACTTATCACGCCCGTACCACGGCCACGTTCCAGAACAGTTAAATCCTGGTCAACAAGAGGCGTTTACCCGAAGCCAAACTGATGCCACGCTTTTTATCTGGGGCCCTCCTGGAACCGGGAAAACCACCGTGATTTCCGCCATCATCGAAGAACGGCTCAAGCAAGGCAAGCGCGTCCTCTTATGTTCCAACACCAATGCGGCCGTTGACCAAGCCCTCGGAACGGCCCTCGGCCACTTGCCGGATGCCGCTCGACACGCCATCCTCCGCATTGGCAAACCGTGGGAGCATGCTGATCCCGGCATTGCGTCTCTCACGTTAGATGCCAAAATCCGTGAGGCGGCAGAACCCTTGAACCTCCGCTTGGATGAACTTCGGAGCACGATTCAATCATGGGAAGCGATTCTTACGAAACGCCGAGCGAATGATCCGGCGATTCAGCGTTGGCAAGTCCACCACCCAACCGTCGACACGGCTCGCCAAGCCCATCTAGAGGCCCAAACAGACCTTCAAGGCCTTCACGCTCACCTCCTGGAAACCGAAAAGACCATTCGCGCATATCGTCAATCCCTTCAACGAAGTCGCGTGACCCCCCTCTTTGCTACACAACAGTCCCAGGTCACGTCTCCTGCCACCTGGCACGATTGTCAAACCACGATGACCTCCTTAAGCCGGGCCCTGCTCGCTCAACGGACACAACATGAAGAGACTCAACGTCGTGTTGAGCACACCCGGCAGACACTTGAAACCGTTCTCGCCGAACATCACGCCTTGGCCCTGTCATGTGGCCTGACCCCGCCCCTGGTCAACCTGGACCTCCTCACTTTGCCACTCGACGTCTGCGAGGGCCAACTGTTTGCTTTCTATGAAGAGACCGAACGGATCCATCAGCAATTAGCGGCACTCGAGCATCGCGTCCTGAACCAGGCTCAATGCCTGGCCACCACGATGACACGAGCGTCTTCAAGCCGGCTCTTTGAAGATCAACGATTTGATTCGGTGATTGTCGATGAAGCCAGCATGCCGACACCGCCTGCGCTCTACGCGACCCTGGCACTTGCCACAGAGCAAATTATTTTAGTGGGCGATCCCCTTCAGCTCCCACCCATCGCCTACAGCAAAACGTCTCAAGTCCAAACCTGGATGGCCCGGTCGGTCTATGACGTGGCACGCATTCATCATGGAAAAGATCCTCGATGCGTCGCACTCGATACCCAATACCGCATGCACCCGGATATCGCTCAACTGGCGCAACCCCTCTATTACCGACGACAGGTGGCCTATCACACAGACCCCTCGGTGCAAGCCAAGCGATTGCCGATCACCAATCTGGCTCCCTTTCCCAGAAGCGCCGTATCGTGGATTGATTCCAGCGCCAGTCATCCTGTCATCCAACGCAACGAACAGGGATCCCCCTATAACTGGACCCATGCCTTGCTCATTCTGAAATTATTGCATCAATTATTAGAACAACCCCATCCTCAGGGACGACCCACGATCTCGGTCTTAACCCCCTATCGTGCGCAAGTCTTTCTCCTGCAACGTCTCCTGGCTCGCACAACATTTGCCGAAAGCGTGACGATTGGCACCATTCATCAAATTCAAGGACAGCAAGCCGACATCGTCATCCTCGATACCACCGTCGTCCATAACCTGACACGCAGTCTTCTCTGCCAACCCCATGCCTCATCTGCAGGCACCAATTTGTTAAACGTGGCCATTACCCGAGCCAAAAGTAAGCTCATCGTGATCGGCCATGGGCCTGCGGTCTCTGACCTGCCAACCGGCACCTTCCTCAGAGAATGCTATGAACAAATTCAGGCTATCGGAATTCATCAATCAAGCGGAGCCTTGCTCCCTCACCTTCCGGCCCAACAGCTCAGCAGAAGTCTGCCGCAAGAGGACACGCAGCTCACCACCCTTCTCACCCAATTATTCACCGATCACACGCCGATGCTTCGGGCTGTGTAGGAACGTCACGGTATGATGCAACAGGGAACGATTTGCTGCATTCCAACCCTCGAATACCTTCACGATCGCGCTACGATCACCTTCACCATTCACCCCCACGAACATCCCCAAGCAACCTGGACGCTCCGCTACGATCACCCTGATGCCAAAGAACGTGTCCTTCAACTGCAACCCGGGACGTTGATCCACTATTCCCGACACATCCCCAGTCCACGGCAACCGCCCTTTCCTGTGGCCATACTTGAAGTAGCCCCTCATTCCGCACTCCCTCAATCAGCCTAAATGCCGGCTCGCTGCACTCGCAGGGGGTTTTTGTCAGTACTTCTCTCCGTGAAGATCTTCTCTTCTTCACCGCTTCCTCCCTCTCCTCACGGCGCTAGGCCTCCCTGGCGCCGTGCATGCCTGTTGTGAAGCCTGCACTGATAGGAAGAACTTGACGATATTACTTTTAGGAGGATGCCTGATGAACACGTACGCCCCAACATCGCGATTACAAGACTATGTCACGGAATTGAACCGTTCCCCGTACCCCGTTCCTCACACTATTTACTTGCAAGCAGAAGACGATCCTGAATGGGTGTTAACCCAACTGGAAGCCAAGCTGACAGAGGATTTACGGGCGTTTTCTCAAGACGCCTACGAGTCATTCCTTCGACGAGAGACTCGCTACGAATCCGATAACGGAGAAGCTCCTCCTGTCGTGCCCACTTTGATCCGGACGCTTCATCGCGGACCATACCAACGACATGGCTATATCACGATGCCCAATGGACAACGTGTCCGAAAACTCAATCAGGATCCCTTCCCACATTTCCGGATTGAAACCTTATGTGGCATTCAAGAGGTCATGACCTATACCGAAGCATTGGGAGCATGCGCCGGAAAACCCACCAACACCCTCTGCCCCCATTGTCGTGGCTACCATCATCCACACCACAATACGTCCCTGGTGGTTCCCCACTTCCAAGCCACCATTTCTTCTCTCCCGGGATGCAAGAAATGCGGACATTCCAGCGCCGCGCTGTATCGATCTGCCCCAGATACCACGTCCTGTCTCCTCTGTGGGTACCAAGACGTTGACCCTCTGCCTTCGCTCACCGAACAAGAAGAACAGGAGAATTGGGAAGCGATTGCGCATTTCACTGACGATTATCGATGGGATTGTCCTGATCACATTGAAGCTGAAGACGATCCCAGCTTTGACAGCGAGTTTGATTCTGACACCGATCCTTCCTCTCTAGAATCCCCTGCATCGTTCATGGATATTAGCGAAGAATATGAAAGCGCGACCGATCGACTTCGGAAGTGGATTCCAGCGGGATGGCATCTCGAAGAACATATTTCCGAGGACGATGTTGAGGCTTGGGCCTCATACGTTGGTGAGATCGTGCACCGCCCGGTCTTCGACTTTTTTCGAACCACTCTGCCCCTCCGACAAGCCCTCATTGAATCCACGATTCTTCGAGACCTCCTTGAGAGTTCACGGGGCACCATAGAACTGGCCACCGCGCATCATCTTGCTCCAGACAGTTTTTATGACCGCCCCCCGAACATTCAAGAACAACGCACGGTTGCCGAATGGATCACGACACTTTCCATTCACGACCTCGAGTTCCTGGCGACTCCTGAAGACGAACCCTCACATCCTATTGATATTGGATTTTATGAGGACCCCATTCGACTCCTGAAGCCCTTACTGTGCTGCATTGAACACTACCTGGCGCTCAGCCGGACTCATTACCTGGACGTTCAAGGCGCAGCCACTCGCTTCCACGTCTCCATTGATGTGGTCCGGTGCATCCTTCAGCGCCCCTATCCGTATACGAAAGAATTAGCCACGTATCTTTTGCAACACCCGCATTACAAAGAACGCCCGTATTCCCGGCCTCACACTCACCCCCAAGCGGCCTAACGTATCTTTTATTTCGGGACTGCCGGCTCTCCAGTCCCACTCCCCAATCCCGGGGATTTTTGAGAGAGCCTTGCACTGGCGCCATGTGCGTCACTTACTATTTTCCAGGAGGTTTGTATGAACTGCAATGTGACAACTGTTTCTGGTCGACTCACCAAGAACCCTGAAATGTCCTATCTTCCCTCAGGAACACCGATTGCCAAAATGTCGTTGGCGATTGATGACCCTAGAGGAAAAGACAAGGAAAAACGCACAAGCTTTTTTCCCGTCACCGTTTTTGGAAAAACGGCTGAGTCTTGTGGGCAATACCTCGAGAAAGGCCAAGTCGTCATCGTCAACGGCAAGCTCCAGCAAGAACGCTGGGAAACTCAAGATGGCAGCAAACGCTCACAGATTGTCATCATTGGCCATCAAGTCAGCTTTGGCCAGAAAGCACGGCCCAAAGAGTTGGCTCCGGCGGCCTAATCCGCAACAACCGGGCGGAGAGCGGGGTGAGACCTGCTCTCCGTCTCCTGGCACGCACGGCCATTCGGCCCGCCAAGCGGGCAGGGTTCTTTCTCTTGTACTTATTTCACAAGGGAGGATCGTATGCTTGCACCCACACCACCTCAACAATCGATGACCTTCACCGGCACCATCCTGGGCTATCAAGTCGAACGCTTACCAAACGGGATTTACCGGGGAACCATGACCTTTCAACCTCATGGTCGGCACAGGCACATCGATGTCTCATTGACCAATCCCGTTGCGCACTATGTACAACGTGCCAAGCTCCGTCCCTCACAGGAGATAACCATCCGATTAACACCTCTCACGTCAAACCGTTCCTCACGAGCGGCCCTCGCTCATTTCATTGAGTTGCGGCGCGCGGCATCACCCACACGGCCACAAGAAATGGCCCCAGCCGCATAACCCAAGGCCAGCCTCGACGGAGAGTGGGATCCACCCTGCTCTCCGTCTCTCCTCTCATGCATGCAGAAACAGTGACACCTTCACGGGTGGGGCGTGATCACAACACGCACAGTGGTCGTATGGCTCTCCTCAGCAAACTATTCGCATAGAACGGATGGTCCGAGTGAGAATTGCGACGACGGGACGGGAACCCCTCAGGCGATGCGTTCTATCATCAGGCATCCTGAGACTGTGAACGAAGCCGGCTTTCACGTTCACTCACCAATTGACCCGGACAACAGAGAGCATATCTGGATCCTTTGAGGTCCAGCACCCGTGAACCCCTTTTCCCTTGGGGAATACAACCGTGGCAGGTCCGATCCTTCGCCAAAAGCAAAAATTCGGCATGAGTGGTTCTCATCGTAGGCAAGAGGCCTACCCCCAAGGGACCGTCTCTTTTTTCATTCATCAGAAGACCGGCCACGATGTGGCAGAGCTTTTCCTGACGGAAATTAAGCAATCATAGAACAGCAATCACTTCAGACTTTGCGGAAGGTAGGCTTAGGAGCAGCCATCCTCTAAGGAGTGGGGCCCATGTGGCGCTGGCGGCTGGTTTAATCCAGTGCCTTGTCTTGGAACTCTCACACTGTACAAGACAAGAAAAGGCGAGCGAGGCTGATGTAACGGTCCAGTAGCAACCTGGATGACGACACCACACGTGAGAGGTGATGCCCTTTGGCGTAACAGCACACCGCAAATCCCGCCATGCAGATACTTGAACTCCGGGGCTGATGCCCTATCGGTTCATCTGGCAAACTTTCCTCACCCACCTAGAAGCAAGGTAGCTGGTTTCTGCGGCCCTCCCAGGACTTTTTCCTGTCTTGTTGTCTCCCAGAATCCTGAGTACAATGCTTCTATCATTCACCAGCATGAGTTTATCTATGGCACCTTCAACCCTCACCCGCCGTTTTTCTCGACAGGAATACTATCAGATGGCCCAAGCAGGGATTCTCCGCCCTGACGAACGCGTCGAACTTATTGAAGGAGAGATCTTTGCGATGACTCCACAAGGTACCCCTCATGCGGCCTTTATTGCTTTTCTAGACAAAGTCTTACAACAAGGATTTGGCGAGCAGGTCTCAATTCGCACGCAACTCCCCCTCACCCTCAGCCAGTATTCTGAGCCTGAACCTGACCTGGCGGTCGTCGCCGGTTCCCCATTAGATTATGCCCAGCACCATCCGACGGCCGCCCTTCTCATTGTAGAAATTGCCGACACGTCCCTCACCGATGATCGCTCCCGAAAAGGCCCGCTCTATGCAAAATACAATGTACCCGAATATTGGATTGTGAATATTCCTGACCGGCAAGTGGAGATCTACCGGAATCCTTCATCAACCGGATATCAGACCACGAAGATGGCTAAAGCCCCCAAGACGATTAGCCCTCTTCATGCGCCACACTGCACACTCAACCTTTCTCAACTTTTTGCCGCACTGAACCCCTAGCCTCTCTCAGCGTCCCTCCCGCACGAAAAAGGCTCACGCCGTGAACAGCCACTTGCTTGAGATACTACTTGAACTTCTTATCCGAACAGGGAGAAAGCACGATGACGCCACAAGACTTAGCCGCAACCTTCATCACAACACTCCGCCAACACGATATTCAGGGAACATTAGGCCGGGCCATTCCATATGGACAAAAGATCCTTGTCGAGAAGACCCAAGAAACGCCTTCCTGTCGCGCCAATATTTTCCTTGGGAAAAAGGGGTCGAGCTTGGTCTTTGAAGGAGACTGGCCTGAAGAATTCAAAAACCAGGTCCAAGCCTTATGGAATGGAAAAGCCGTCACGCCTCGCGCACCATCCACTCCCTTGTCGCCTTCCTTGCCTCATCCCTCAACCCTTCAAGTAGAACACCCCATCATTTACGTCGATGGTTCCTATCAAGAGCAAGGCGAAAACAAGGTCATTGGGTGGGCCTTTCAAGTGTATGAAAACGGGCAAGCTGGACATTATCATAGCGGTTGTCTGCGTGAGTTCACCGTCCTCCCGCTCCGTAATGTCGCGGGTGAATGTACCGCCGCCTTACAGGCGCTTCATTGGGCGCGAGATCACGGACATGACACGGTTGAAATCCGTTTTGATTATCAGGGCATTGAAAGTTGGGCTACAGGAACGTGGCGATCCAATCTTCCCTTTACGCAAGCCTACGCCAAAACCTTCCAAGAGATATTCCAGGGGCTTCAGATTATCTGGACTAAAGTGAAGGGCCATAGTGGTGAGCCAGGAAACGACCGTGTCGATCAACTGGCACGAGACGCCTGCCGTTTTCCATGCGAAGGGCCAATCATGAACGAACAACAAGATAACGTCGATGAAGGTGAGGACGAGCTACAAGACTCTTGCCTCACGCCCGGTTGTCGGATTGTGGAGCTCCATGACACCTCGGAATGCGTGTACGGCTGATCGCAAGGCCTTCGATTCTTAGGAACCGCTTCAATATGTATGATCGAGAATACCAACAGCAGTATTGGAAAAAGAACAAGAAAAAGATTCAAGCCAAACGG
>JAOUNC010000106.1 GCA_029881175.1 Nitrospirota bacterium
TCATGATCCTTCGAAGTGATTCGATTCAACATTGCGCAAACCTCTCATGAAGGGTCCCACCAACCGATCGAAAAGAAAGCATGCAATTTTTCCCTCATGGTATAGGGAGCTTCATATTTGGGAGTGAATAATAATAATAATTCCCAAGGGAGTATTGGCCCACAGGCACGCTGGATATCAAAGGCCTCAGGGCGGTTCAAAAAAGTTCGTCCAGCAAGGCCGCAGCCAGTTTTGCACCCGGAGCGTACTTCCAGTACGTGAGCACGGAAAATTGGCGAGAACGCCGCTGGGGGCTTTTTTCAACAGCCCTTATTTGGCCAAGCAAAACCGAGGTTCCCCCGTTTAAGACAATATGACGCTGTGTTGAACAAATGATTTGATCTTGGGATCGGTCGTAACAATCACTGCCGTCCAGGGATTCTCAACCCCACAAATCCTCGAGAGAATGGTTTCTCGTTGGGGAGAAGCGATTTCATGTAGACCACCGTCGACAATAAGTAACTTGGGACGAGTGATCAGAGCTCGAGCCAATAAAATTTGAATGGTCTGACTGGGAGAAAAGTTTTTTGCGCCGTATTGCACCAACGTTTGCAAGCCATCAGGGAAATGCTCCATTTCCTTCTGCAAATCAACGAAATTCAAAACCCACAGTAAATCCTCGGTTGACAAAGTCTTTCGCCCTAATGTGATGTTTTCCAAAAGCGTGGCTTCAAAAAGTGACACATCTCTGCTCAACACCAGGCCACGAAGGCCATTCACGGCGTCGTGATGGAGGTCACGGATATCAACTTCATTGTAGCGAATGGTTCCGTGTGGTGGATCATCTAAACCCGCTAAGAGTCTGGAAATCCGTAATCGTTGGGATTCCGTTGCAGACACCAAAGCCCATTTTTCTCCAGCTTTCAGGTTGACGGTGAGTTCAAAGGTATGTGGCCATGGGGGAGGCAAACCACCAACATGGGAGAGTGAAAGTTCGATCCCTTGGGGGGAACCCTCGGGAAAACTGACAAACTGATGTGAAATTTCTTGGTCCTTGGGAAGAGAAAAAATATGATGAATTTCCGTTAACGCGGTTAAAAAATAAAAAATCACATATGTGCGCTTGACGACTGAGTCCAAATTGAGAAGGAGTGTGGCAATGATGACTTCCGCGGCAACTAATTGTCCTAAGGTGAGTTCCCCTTTGCTCATTAGCCAACCCGCAGTTCCCAACAGACCAGTGTGCAGAAGAACTTGAAGGGAAATAGACCCCACGTATTGTCGTATGAGCACTCGTAGTCGGGATTCTCTAGCATGGACATAGGCGTGAGCCAGGGAATCGGCTTTCTGAAGGATGAGATCTCGGCTCAGGCTGGATTTAAAGTGACTGAGATTGTCGGCCACCTCCTGAAACCAATGATAGGTGGCATATTTGGTTTCTGACATGTACAGGGTACTTTGAAGCCCGCCTTGTCCTAAGACTCCGATAACCCCGATAGCGAGGAGGAGCAGAAGATCAAACACCAGAAAGTAGGGGTGATAGAGGACAAGCAACACCATGCCAATGAATCCTCCCACTACAACGTTGGTTAGGTCTACCAACAAACTGGCAACGGCTCGTTGCATAAAGACAATCTCAAAAAACCGGCTGGCGTATTCACCGCGGAAATGTGCTTCTTGTATAGAGGGAAAGGTTCTGGCAAATGCCAGGGTGAAGCGAACAAAAATTCGCCGTTCCAGAAGATCAGTGGCATAAAACTGGAGGACCTTGAACACACCAACAAATATCAGGACCCCGGCCATGATGCTGACGAGTGTGACAACCATAATCGGCTGGATAGCTAACGCGAAGGTATTCACCAGTTCCTGGACGGTGACGGGAATAATGAGGGAAAACACGCCAACGGCGGCGGAATACATGAGGATCGTGAGAAGAATTTGGCGCTCTTGTCTCAGAAAAACGCCTACGTGTTGAAGGGCTTCTTTGTTCATGGTTAATTTGGAAAAGGTTGCCGGACTAGTATCTCTCGTATTGAAAATATCTAGATCACCGGTTGTGTCCAATGGCCGATAGCCCATTGGTAAAAGGCTTGGGCCTGATGATATTCAGCTTGTGCTTGAATAGAGATGATTTCAGCATCCACCACATTTCGTTCTCGAAGATTCACAAAGAGTAAATTGGTGGCTCCCACCTGAAAGCGGGTTCTTTCGCCTTTCACCAGAGAGCGGGCGTAGATGAGAGCTTGCGAAGCCGCCTGCATTCGTTCTTTCGCTCGTAATAAAGCTGAGTTGGCATTGTCGATATCCAGGGCCACTTGTTGCATACGGAATTGCTGATCCCACAGCAATCGTTCCGCCTTGGCTTTCATTTGCAACTGTTGGCCGGTCGCATTTTTTTGTAGGAATGGAAAGCTGAGTTGAAGCCCGAATCGATAACCCAGACCCAGCACAAACTCTCCGGGTTTCCTGGTTGGTTCAGCCTCTGCCCGAAGATCAGGGAGCAAATTGTTTTTGGCGACACCAAGATCAATATTATTTCGGGCCGCTTCAAGGGTAATTTGAAGGATTTCCGGCCGGCGTTGTTGGGCCAGATCGACATCGGTTTCCCGAGATTGGATACCCGAAGTTGAAGTGAAAGGAGGAAAGTCAGGGACCGTCTGAGAATTGAAAACAATGGGGGCACCATGGTTCCAGACAAATAGGGACAGCTTGAACTGTTCCTGTTCGGCTTCCCGTTTGGCTTTAATGACGTTTTCCAGTCGGCGTTGGACTTCCTGGTGGGCTTCGGTGACATCAAATTCGGCCACGGCACCGACTTCCGCCTGTCGGGCAAGTTGTTGAAGGCGGACTTTGGCGACCTCCAACGCTTGTTGGCGTAAGTCCACGGCTTTCCATGCGGCCACCCATTTCCAATATTGTGTGGCTGCACCCAAATACAGATCTTGGCGGGTTTGTTGAATATGAAGAGTGGCTTCCTGTTCTGCCAGTTTTGATTTTTCCAGTTCACCCTGTTCCGGATTGGTCCCCAGTCCTCGCAACAATGGTAGCACGAGGCCTAACAGAGGTTGATTCGTCTGGTTAACTCCGAGATCAGCCACCTCCACATCTCCCAGACCGGTTCGCCATCCAGCAAATCCTTGAAGACCCCAGGGATGCCGCATCTGAATAAAGGTGTCGTTGAAGCCCACACTTTTGGTTTTGCCGTCTTTGACCAGACGCTCCACCTCCAAATCATTGACCAGGATAGGTTCAAATGCACCAAGAGCTTTCAGTAATTTCCCTTGAGCTTCCAGTTTTTCAGTCCGGCTCCCATGCAACAGTGGATGTTGTGTCTCCACCAAAGACAGCACGGTTTCTAATCGCAGCGGTTGAGTTGCTGCTTGCCGGGAAGTCGTGGTCTCCAATGCAACAGTATCCGGCAGGGGAAACAGAAGAAGCACCGTGCCCGCAAACAGACAGGAAAGTGTCAATAGATTTCGTGGCATGCATTCTCCCTCCTAGTTATGGCTTTCAGGATTGACAGTCGTGCATCTCTTGGAGCCGTGATTATTTCCCAGGCCGACCGGCCTTGGGGAGAAACGTCTCGGGAAGATCGGTGGATCGTTCCTGATAGTCAGCCGGAAATAAATTCACGCGTCGCCACAATTCATACCAGAGAGGTACCCGGTTCAATAAAACCCACCCGATAACTTGTGTGCCTTGGCGAATCTGATTTTGAGGCGGCCAGATTGAAGATTCGGAATCCGGAACCACCCAAAATCGAAACCGCCCCTGAGAATCCGAAACCTGATCGACCACCAACACCTGACCATCAAACGTTCCAGCCATTAGCTCCGGCCACGAAGGAAGCGGGATAGCCGGAATACCATGGAACAACAAACGGACTTTCCGCCCCGGCTTCAGGAGTGGCGCGTCTAACGCCTCGGTCCACATTTCAACTGCCCTAATGGCCGTATCGGGAACAATGGTAAACAACGAATCGCCCTGATGAACGATTTCACCAGGTCCCATGCGGGCCATACGGACCACCGTGCCGTCGATTGGCGCAGTGATGCGGCTGGCGGCTCGTCGTTGGGCAGCATTGGAACGGGTTAAGGCCAGATCGGCCAGCTCCTTCCAGGCATTGGCCGCTTCCCCAAGGGCTGCGGCTCGCTGGGAACGGATGGCAAGGATACGTTGAACGAGTTCGGCTTCAATCTGAGCTCGTCCGTGCGCCAGTGCCTGTCGTGATTGGGTCACTTCTTGAAGCGCGGCCTCACTGGCTTTTAGTTCGGCTTGAGCGGCGGCCTCAGCTTGAATAGCTAATTCTAATTCCCGCCGTGAAATGAGTCCTTCTCCTTCCAGCAGATGGGAACGCTGTAGGTTCAGTTGAGCAGTTTTGGCAGCCACCTTCGCTGCGGCCAGGCGCTGTTCAACGCTCTGGATTCGCCTGAAAGCCTCTTCGACACGAGATCCGGCGGATCGAGTGGCGACATTGGTCAGTTGGGCCATTTCTTCGATTTGTTTCTCCAATAAACGAGAACGAGTCAACGCTGTCTCCCGTCTTTCTTCCAGAGCTTGAATGGATTGGTCCAGCCTTAAGAGGAGATCCGGAGCCAGGAATTTGGGATCGACGTCCATGAGTTCAAGAATTAAATCCCCTTTTTTGACCATCATGCCTTCGTTGACATGCCAGGTTGTGATGCGACCTTCCAGAGGTGCATGCATCTCTTGCGGGCGTTCAGCAGGAGAATAGGCCGATAATTGCCCTTGCGCGGTGATCGTTTGAGTCCAGGGGACAAAGGCCAGAATCAAAATGAATACAAGAAAAAACCCGAGGACGAGTCGAACGCTGGTGTACAGTTTCTTGGGAATTTTAACGGCTATCCACGATTTAAACTGCGTCTGGCGTTCATAGGCCTGAAGGGGGTGAGCCGTTTTCGAGAAAGGTATTTGAGGACCAGATTGCTCTGCTGGAATGAGATTCATTTCCATGAATTACCTGCTTACCAAGGCTTTGCGGGTACTCGTCTTAGTGAACCGACCTCCAAAATGATACCGTCTAAATCTATTAATTTTATTTTTCCAATTAACCTGTGGTTAACGATTTAATCAATTCTAGCCCACACCAATTAGTAAACCAAGTTCATGGGAGGTAATTGCACAACCTCCTCCATTTTTGACCAAAGTCCAATCCTGGATTGCTTCACTGATGTCGGGCACTTTTGATCGTGTCCAGTCGTGGTCATTCTCTCCTGTTTGGTTATGATTAAAGTTTTCCCGTTTCATTGGTCAGGCTTGGGGTTGTCTAATCTGATTGCGACGCCAGGCGATTTCTTGTTCGATCTTTTTCATTTCATACGGTAAGTGCCCGAGCATTCTTTTGGCACCGTCACGACGAAAACCTTTAGGATTTATTTGCGATTCTTTGGCTACATATGCAAGTCGGCTCTCGAGTTGCTGAATTCTTTTTTGATTTCAGTTATTTGTAGATGGTGACCACAGCCTGATGATTATCCAGGCTTGTTTGGCGCTCCTGCCAGAAGTACAGCTAAAAGAAAAATACCGTACTTCTGATTTTGCACTCTCCATATACATATTGATTCTTTCGTGTGTTGCCTTTCATGGTTTTATTTAAAAACAACAATAGGTACATAAGCAAATATATATTTTTTCTTAAAAACATATATTTTTTAAATGCAAATAGAATTATGATATGCGAGAGAACCTCCCCCCAGCAAGCTGAGGGGAGATCCATGGAATACTTTCTGAGTTCAATTTTATAAATTCATACTTTATTCTTGAATCATTTAAAATTTGGATGTAAGCTACCGCACATGGAATGGCTGAACTACCACCACCTTCAATACTTCTGGGTGATTGCCCGTGAAGGAAGTATGAAACGGGCGTGTGAAGAACTCAATTTATCCCAACCGGCGTTAAGCGCCCAGCTTCGAGTGCTGGAGGATTCCTTAGGAGAAAAACTGTTTGATCGCGTGGGGCGGACATTGGTATTGACCGAGGTGGGACAGATGGCCTATCGATATGCTCAAGAGATTTTTTCTCTTGGTCAGGAATTCACCAACGTCATTAAAGGTCGGCCCAGCCTTCGTCCTGTGAAATTGGTGGTGGGGATTGCTGAAGTCGTTCCAAAAATGGTCGCCTATAAGCTCTTGAAATCTGTCTTTGCCCTACCTGAGCCTGTGCAAATTGTTTGCTGGGAAGGTCGCTTTGATCGGTTGCTAGGAGAATTGGCTTTACATTCTCTAGATATTCTCCTTGCTGATACGGCTATTCCCTCTACAGTCAGGATTCGAGGACACAGTCATCTACTCGGTGAAACAGGAGTGTCCTTATTTGCTTCCCCCACTATTGCGGATAAATATCGCCGAAATTTTCCACAATCCCTTGATGGAGCCCCCTTTCTGCTTCCTACCAGCAATGCCATGCTTCGACGAAGAATGGACGAGTGGTTTTCACGGAAGGGAATTACTCCCATGGTGGTCGGAGAGTTTGAGGATGGCGCCACCATGAAAGCATTTGCTCAAGCAGGAAAAGGAATATTCCCAGGGTCAACCGTGACCGCGAAAGAAATTAGCCGGCAATATCTTGTTAAAAAAATCGCTAACGTACCGGCAATTCGTGAACAATTCTATGCTATTTCCGCTGAACGCCGGATAAAGCATCCCGCAGTATTAGCCATAATGGATTCCGCTCAAAAAACACTCTTACGAGGTTCAACTTCATAAAGAAAATTGGTAGGTGAAAAGACCTGAAGGATATCGTCTCCTCATTGACACTCCCCAACTTCTTTGATACTTTTTTGTTCACTCCAAAAAGGTCGTTTGCAAGTCCTATTTTCGACCATGTTTTTTTAATTCACATGACATGTTTTGCACAGAGGAGCTTTTAATTTACGAAGTAAATTGGAAGGGGATGTCTTTGCCGAATTGAAGTATAAGAATGATAAGGAGAACGTATGGAGTGGAGAGCCAGTCATATTTTAGTGAAAGAAAAAGGGTTGGCCGACGACCTGAGAAAGCGAATTAAAAGCGGAACAAAATTTGCCGAATTAGCCAAAGAATTTTCGACCTGCCCAAGCAAATCAAAAAGTGGGGATCTTGGGTGGTTCGGTCCAGGCAAAATGGTCAAAGCATTTGAAGATGCGGTCAAACGGATGGGGCATGGAAGCATTAGTCCAGTGGTCAAAACCCAATTCGGATATCACATTATTAAAAAAACTGGACAGAAGGAATAATCCTCTTGAGGTCAAACGTGACATCGCTCTAACTGAACAAGAAGTATTGCCAACTGAATTTACGACAAAAAGTAGAACGTCGTTCGCAGAACGATGGCACCCTCCCTTATTGGCCCATTTCATCCTGTCAAACCTGAGCTTGAAAGAGCTGAACATTGAATCGCCTGCATCCGCTGGCAACTGAGGTGGAACGCATCCTGTCTGAATCCAGCTCACGTCAAAAACCAATGAGCCTGCATCAATTGGCGGAACCCGCGCATGTGACATTTTTAAGGTTTCCTTGCTGTGCTTGACCGGGAGCATGGCCACACGACGAAAGGTGAAGAACATGCATTGCTCAGGCATTGGTCATGCAGGTACCACTGTGCTCTGAAGCTTTTCGCCCGTTCGCGTGAACGACCTCGCATTCAAGAGGAAGGGGGCAAGTGAATCCCCCATTTTCAGAGGGCAACCGCGTTTCTTTAAGGCTTAACGGGGAATCCTGACGGAAAACTAAAAGAACGTGGAAAGGCCGGTGCTGAGATCGGTTAAATCCTGTGTGGGCATCAGAGAACGCAATCGTGTGATATCGGCTTCGGAAAACGGAATATCGCCGACCCGGGGAGCATGATGCACAATCTCTACCGGTCGCTTGGCGCAACGAGATAACATTTCGATTAATTCTAACAAGGTATGACTTTTCCCCGTCGCGACATGACAGACTCCCGTCATCTCACTCAATAGGGCTTGCACATTGGCTCTAGCCACATCTTTCACAAAAATAAAATCGCGCGTCTGAGATCCATCCCCAAACACTGCAAGCGGTTGTCGGGCTTCAATCATGGCAATAAATTTACTGATCACTCCAGCGTAGGACGAGGTGGGATCCTGTCGTGGACCATACACATTGAAATAGCGAAGCCCCAAGAGAGATAAGGAAAATTCTCGGGAAAATAACGCCGCATATTGATCGTTCACATATTTTTCTAATCCATACGGAGAACATGGCTCCTTGTTATCTCCTTCCGCTATCGGCAATCGTTGCGGGCGGCCATAAACAGCGGCACTTGAGGCATAGACAAAGCGTGGGATACGAAATGT
>JAOUNC010000107.1 GCA_029881175.1 Nitrospirota bacterium
CCAGGCCACGGCATCTTGAATAGCGCCCTCGATGGAACGCTGCGGATACTCCAACTCCCGCTGGGCTTTCGAACAATCGTAATGCTGCATATGAGCCATCACTTCCACAAAAAATCCCGGAAGTAGCGGTGGCCTGCTGAGCAGAGAACTGAGGAACCATTCTTCCGCTTTTGTGCCCCAACGCGCGAGGGAAAATGGAACAGGAAAACGTGGAGGTGGCACGCCGATCACTTCCGCAATCAGCGCATGAAGCTCTTGTTGGGTTGTGTTCCAATTCCCCACAAGATACCGCTCACCGATTCGCCCTCGCTCAGCGGCGCAAATCATGGCGACCGCCACATCCCGAACATCGATCACATTCACGCGTCCGGGTAGATAGACGGGCATCTCTCGCTTGGCAATCATGCAAATCTGTGTGCCACTCGTTGGCCGCTGATCGTAGGGGCCAAAAAATTCTGTCGGGATGACCACAACCGATGGAATTCCCTCGCTCGCGGCTTGAAGGATTTTCGCTTCCATGGTGGCCTTGGCCATGAGGTAGGGATTTTTGATAAATCGCGTGGCAAATGCACAGGTTTCATTCGCCGGATGTCTGGGATTATCAGGAAACCCAACCGTTGTCAGCGTACTTGCATACACCAGACGCTCAACACCCGACGCACGAACCGCTTCCAATAAGGGGATGGTTTCTTTGAGGGCCTGTCCTTGGGCAACATCAACGGAAATGGTGCGAGTCGGATAATAGCCTGCCGCATGATACACCACCTGCATCCCATCACAAGCGTCCCGCAACGAGGCTCCATCGTTGAGATCCCCCACAACACGTTGGACATCCAGCCCCTCAATTGTCGAAATGTTACTGGTCGATCGATGAAGAACGCGCACCTCATGCCCATGCTCCAAGAGCGCTCGCACAAGATTCGCACCAAGCTGACCCGTCCCGCCAATCACCAAAGATTTCATAAGGCACACATGTCTATTAAGTGATGGAACGAAGAAACACGAGGAGAGATGGTCAAGGCAACCACATCAGCGCCACAAGCACGACAGGCTCACAGGATTGAAAATCCTGCATCCGAACAAGTCACTAGCGGCCAAAATTCTGAATCGAATTGAAATCCGCAGAGCCTGGTTGAGAAAAAGCTGGTGGGGACTCCCCTGTACGTATGAGAGAAATGGCCACGGGAATCATGTTGGAAAAATCCTGGAAGGTCCCGGTGAGATGTTGCCCGTCGTCAGCCAACGTGGTGGTGGATTGCCCCATCGTCCCTAACATGGTGCGGTACATGATCTCTAATTGATTGCCCTTCAGCTGGCCTTCTCCTTGTGCCGTTACCACAGTTCCCAAGAAACTGGTTGTCACCTCGGTCATGGTGACATGATTGCCTTGCTGGTTAAAAACATAGGAAATGGTCGGTTCCGCCGGATTCTTCCAAACCCCTGTCACCACCAGATCCTGGCCCTCTTGTAACGTCGCCTTCATGGTTCGCCGTTCCCCGGAACGAATAGCAATGGTGCGTTTCCAAGTTCGAAATCCATCTTTTGTCACCATCACATCATACTCATCCGGCTCTACATCACGAACCACAACTGGCCCTGGTCCGGTATTGCCAATATATTCTCCATCCACAAAAACTTGAGCCTTGTCAGGTGAGGATTCAATCACCAACGTCGCCATGCCTGGCTGCGGCACAACCGAAGGGGAAACCACATCGGTGGAATTCGAATCAGGCTCAGGTGATGTATCCGTTGTCGTCGTAGATCGAGGGTAGCCTGGCCAATTCTCGACCGTAAACCTGGCAATCTGAGCCGGTTTGGCATTGCCGAATTGCCCAGTCACTTCCATCACCACTCCAATCACCTGGCCTTGAAATAACACGGGGCCTCCTGAATTCCCTTCTGCCACGGCCCCGGAAAATTTCAGAACAGGCCCATCAAAGCCAGAGAGAGTGCCCTTCGTCACCGCCCAATCGTTGCCTCCCACACGCGGAAACCCGATTAAATGAATCTCCTCTCCACCCACCACCTGGGTCGTAGCATCCCAGGACAACACTTCCACATCCTCAGGCACATCCCCACCCACCTTTAACAAAGCCAAACCACGGGGATCGCCTCCTTCCTTCTTCACAATCGTTGCAGAAAACGTATCTTCTTGATGCGTGAAAAAAGTCACCTCTATAGCCTGTGGCACTTCGGCCTCACCTTCTACCACATGCGACGCCGTCACAATAAACAGATGTTTTGTACTTTTGCCTGCAATAAACCCCGTCCCAACTTTTCGACCATTCGCAAACTCAGTCGTAATTTTGACGATACCTTTCTTCAGTGTCCCAATGTCCACCTTCGCCCCAGCCGAAGACAGACCAACCACTCCGATGAACATACACAAGACCAGAATTTTCATGAAACACGTCATAAAATCTTCATTCTCAAGGCCACAAGTAACAGAGCTGAATCTTGCCACAACTGATCAGTGGAACCAAGCCGGCTAGACAACCACATCACAAAAAATTATCACTCTTCAGATACCATCGTCCGAACAGCACGGGCAAAGCCTTTGCGCGTCTCCCCCTCCACATACCGTCGATGATCGATTCTCCCTCGGTCAAAATTCACGAACAATTCCCATGGACCCGTGACAAACACCATCCCTTCTTGGGTCTGACGAATCAATCCATCGGCAGACACGCACACCCACTGGGTCTTATCAAAGACCCGATCGATAAACATGCCTTCATGTTGGCCAATCGGTTCCAACAAGGAGGCTAATTCTTCAATGGTCGGCAACCGCCAATCCGAGAATCCACCAACGCGTTGTTGATTCAGTTGTTCAACATACTCCCAAGGCTCTCGCTTTTCGACACCAAACGTCAGCTGGTCTGGCGATCCGCTCTGTTGCCACATCAGGCCGGTGGCGTGATCCACCACGACATTCATTCCTGAAAAAGTCTTCGGCTCATAGTCATGCACCATAGTCCCCATCCACCCACCAGGAAGACCTTCCGCACTTCCATCGAATGGATGGTGAAAACCTTTTTGCTGAATCACATCTTGAAGGTACACGCTTGAAAGCGTGGCCGGTTTCGACCGGAGCGTGACTCCAAACCGAATTCCCCAACTCTCCAACACATACTGGGCGAGAACTGCCGGGGCCGCATACGCAAACGGAGGGCTGGCTTCGGTGATGATCCCCACCACCTGATTGCCTTTCAACAGTGGGCCGCCAGAGTTGCCCTCGTCAATTGCGCCAGAAAAGACCAAGTCCCGGCCTCTGCGACCAACCAATTCCCCTTTAGTCACAGCCCACGGGGCACCAGCCATTCGAGGAAACCCAAGCACCGTGACGGGATCACCAGACTCCACGAGGACATGGGAATTCAGGGGCAGCACGCGAAGGGAATCAGGCAGATCATCTCGCACAACCAGCACGGCCAGCCCCCGAGGGTCCCCGCCTTCCATCCCAAGAACCTTGGAAGCCACTGGACGACCAGGCTCGGCATAAAATTGCACAGTGGGCTGAGGATCGCCCTCAATCACATGCGACGCCGTCGCGATAAAGGCCGCGCCTTTTTCCAACCGCACCAGGATTCCCGTCCCAACTTTGGCTGCTCCATTCACATGCGCCGTTATCCTCACAACCCCCGACTTCAACCCCTGCACCTCATTGGCCAACACAGTTACCGAGGAGCCAATAACAACGGCGAGCACCCCACTCAGGCAAACCACCAATACGTTGAGCATTCGACGCAACATCGGTGAATCAGCCCTTCTTTGTACCGACGTTCTGATGGAACGTCGTCTTCGTTTGATTGAAATTTTTCGGATTGTCCTCATCCAATTCCCATTTGGGGGGATTATCCACAATATATTGGCAAATGTTCTCTAAAGATTGTTCATCTCGAATAAAATGCTCATAAAACTGCAGCTGCCAGCCAAACTGGGAAATCCCAGCCCTTCGAATTCTCCTGGTACAAACAGACGTGAATTGCCCAATGCTGGCTCCTATGGGATCTTAAACAGTAGAGACGTCCCGGTGGGACGTCTTCTTGTGATCCCCATTTAATACCAAAATACCAACCCACCTCCGAAAAGTCCCACCGGGGAAGACGAATGGGATGACTCCGGCAACGAGGATTCAATGATGTCCCTAAATTTCTACGCACATCACCATTCATAGACGCCCCACCGTGACGTCTCTACGCGAAACAAGACCAAAGGGTAAAAGGGATAAAGGGGACAGAGCTAAGGGACGTCTTGCGCACAGCGAAATCCCAGACTGAGACTCCCATCTTTCGGTTTATACCAATCACGGATTGACGTACGCAGGTTCCTAGGAACAAAGTCGTTCCAGGACCCTCCACGGAACACCTTGTAGTCACCACTTGGAGGACCAAGCGGGTTCTCACGGGGACTGTTTTGGTAATACCTCTCTCCATACCAGTCCTGTACCCATTCCAGAACGTTCCCGCCCATATCATATGCCCCATAGGGACTTTTCCCGCGTTCATAGGTGCCGACATCCTTCAAACGATCCGCATAGACATTTTCAAACTTTGAATCTTTTCCGAAGTTAGCCGTACTGGAATTGGGTGCAAAGTCGCCCCATGGATAGATTCGCTTGTCCGCGCCCCTGGCCGCTTTCTCCCACTCAGCCTCGGTAGGCAGCCGCTTGCCCGCCCACCGGCAATAGTCATGAGCCTCCTGCCAATTCACTCCCGCGACCGGCTTCCTGGCGTCGCGTCTCAAGTCCACCTGCTCCCAATATTCCGGAGTTTCCCGTTTTTCTTCTGTCATAAACCGTTGATACCGTTCCACAGTCACTTCGTATTGATCGATAAAATAATCTTTTAAATACACATTATGTTCCGGATGTTCATCAGCAGGACCAATGCCCTCCGGCGATCCCATGGTAAAGGCTCCAGCCGGCACCAGCACCATGGGCGCTCCTTCTTTGCGGGTTTTGGTTTTTGGCAAAATTTCTTGAATTTCTTGTTCTTTTTTTTTCACATCTGCTTGAGGCTCGCCGGGATGAACCTCAGGGCTCACCCTCACAGACGGGCTTGGCACTACACGAAACCCTTCCAGATAGTTAAGGATGCTTTTATGGGTAATCCCTAATCCAAAGCCTTCCCTTGTTGACATCACAATGCCCACGATGTGGTCTCCCACAATAATTGGTCCGCCGGAAAACCGTGCATTAACATTGGGATCGAGCGAAATGTCCCGACCTATCCTGTTGGAAATATGCCGCTTCAGGATGGCCCAGTCGCCTCCGTCCCCCGGATGGCCGATGACCAGCGCTTCCTCCCCGCCAGATACCAGTTCGTCCGACTTGCCAAAAGGTAAAACTGCGACACCGTCAGGGATATCCGTTTTCCCCCGCACGACAACAAGGGCCAGCCCGCGTAGGTCATCATTCAATTCAGCTCCTGGCAGGACCGTTCCGTTCAACGGCACATTGCGCTTGGAGAAAAACTCTACCTCCGGCTGAGGATCGCCCGCGATGACATGCGCAGCCGTGATAATGTAGAGAATCTCGGGCTCGACTCGAACAATGAAGCCCGTTCCGACCTGCCCGGTCTTGGTCGAAATTTTTACGACACCTGATTTGAGGGATGTGAGATCTTCCGCCAAAGCGGATTGTCCCCCAACCATCATCCCCACCAACAGGAGAATCCCCACAACCACGATGGCAGACCGACTATTCATATGCGATCGACTAGGTACCATGCCCATGTTTAAAAACAAAGAGAGACGCCCCACCGGGACGTCTCTACCAGAAATTCTCTACCTCTCGGAGCTGCGACCTGCCCTTGAGACATCTATACAATCAGAGCTCCCTCTGTGTAGCGACGTGTCGGTGACACGTCGTCTTCAACGCATCAAGCCGTCCAAGAAAATGACCTAGCGCGTACAGAACGTCATTGGCCTCGGCACCAGAACCCAATGTCGTCAGGCCATCCAAGATAGACGCCTCACCGGGGCGTCTCTACATAAAGAGGCCGAAATGATTGATTCGCCATTGATCCCCATAGGCCGCACACCCTTCACCATTAAAACCCGATCAGCTTGCTGACAGGTTCAAACAGGGGACTGTATCGGATTTTATCAAACAATGTCGGGCGCAAATTCTGGGGGTTACCGGCGGTGCCGGCTTTCACATAGCCAGCCTGACCTTTCAGATCCACAACAAGTTGATGGCTATTCGGATCTATACTGATGGACGTGATTTCAAAATGCTCAAGGTCTTCTAATGTTAAAAATGCATTCTCCTCAATCGCGACGGAAGGCATGCCTTGTGGGCTCAGGTATTCCACCGTTCCGGCAAAGCCCTCAGGGGTTTTCCGTTCGCCGGTACTGGGATCCTGCCAGGAAAAGTCCACGGCTTGTATAGGCAGCACCGAATGAGAAATCAGTTTTGGGGGAACCGCTGTTTTCTCATGATCCCCAGTTTCTGGCAGAACCATGACCAAGGCTTCATCTTGTCCAAACAGTTCGATCGTCCCCGGCTTGTGTTCAAAAATGGCCTGATAGGTCAGCTCCTGATCTTGAGGAAAGGGAATGGAGAGCCCCGGGGTCGCCTTCAGCCCTGATTGAATAAGTTGAACGGCATGAATCCTGGACATCACGATTCGCTGCCGCCCTTGCTTCGTTCTGATCGACCACGTCACGGAATTATCATTGGAGACTTCCATACTCACAACCGCCTCATCGGTCAGCACGATGCCATCGAGTTGTCCGGCAACCGCTTCCTTATGCTCCGTGATTTCCAAGGTCACATCCGAAGGGATGCTGGGGCGGTCCGCGGCAAATTCCACCACCCGCCCATTGATGGCCATATCCTGCCAAGATTTCGGCGGATAGCTATCCGAATCCATATCATATTCCTCAGGGTCCGCCACCAGCAGGCGATCAGGACTGAGGGCAAGTTTCCCCACATGCTCAAACGTCAGCCTGTCAAAGATCAGTTCATCGGTCAGTCGTATATCACCCAAATCAGGAGTCACCCGAAATTCAATCCGAGCCGTCTCCACATGGACGGAAATCACCGGGTCGATTCGCAGAAAGGAACTGGCAATCAGCAGCAAGGCCAGCAATCCGCCCACCCCGACCTTGACCCCCAACAACGCCACCAGCTTCCCCAGTACGGAGGCTTTGGTGGAGGAGGCCTCAGGCATTGCGATCGGCTTTCCCTCTAATTTTGCCCGGATAACCCCAAGGAGAATCTCAAACTCGTTGGACCCGGCTTCCCCGTTCCATTCAATAAAGCGCAAGGCTTGAATGCCGGCAAAGGCCAAAGGAATGGCATCCTCCTCCACCATCACCGGCACCACTTTTTCATGTTTGAGAGCTTCCCGCGCCTCCGCCCGCACCCAGCGCGACTTCTTGGCATGGCCGGTCCATAACACCACCACACATTTTGCGGCAGCCAGCGCGTCTTCAATCGTTTTATCCCATTCGCTGCCCACTTGAATCTGGCGGTCCCACCAGACGGACATCCCCGCCTGCTCCAACCCTGCCGCCAAGCGTTGGGCTATCGATCGATCTTCACTCGCGTAACTGATAAACACGTCCTTCATAACTGAAGGGCACTCCTGTTACGGATTCACGGTAGGTTGGTGGTAGAAATGAATTTCTTTGGAAAGATTTTGATTGGTGGAAAGAGAGAACCCGCTAATTTCCAACGTATAAGGACCGGGCTCAGCATCTTTGGCTTCCCAGTGAATCGTAAAGGGACGCCCCGCCCGTTTTCGACGAAACGTCTGACTATCCACTTCCTTCCCCGTTGATGCTTGGCGGATGGTTGCCAATAATCGAGCATCTTCTCCCGTTTTCAAGGTAAAAAAGTAGCCGCCAATAGTAGAAGGTGCCTCCTGGTAATACAACACCACAGGGGCCACCCGTTCCAGACTGGAGGGCGACTCCGCATCCAGGCGGATTAACGCGCCCAAATCATACAAATTCAGCTTAGGAGTGAGTTGCTGCAGGACCGGATCGCTCGGCCAGGAAAAGGTATTCTGAAATCCTTTGGTCCATGGCTGCGCCGGCTGAACCTTATCCAACCAATAGTACGTGCGATAATCCAGCTCCCGCACGGTCACATACACCGCATGTTCGTCTTCCAGAAAAAATTTGAGCTTCACGGATTCGGGAAATTGATCAGACGAGGACGCCTCTTGATAATCCGCCAGCACCGAGATCAATTCCACATTCAATCCCGCAACCGGCTTGGGTTTAATACCTT
>JAOUNC010000499.1 GCA_029881175.1 Nitrospirota bacterium
TGCACCAGGCGCTGCTCCGCGATCCTCGCAGCCAACCTCTTCTTCAACCAGGGTCTCTCTATCATGACGCTCGCGGCAATATTCACATTTCGACAAGAATAGAAGGTCCACTAACCAACCCGTCTCAACTGAAAATTCTGGAGGGAGACCTCTTGCTCGATGGCATTCAGCTTAACACCTCCTCTGATTGGCTCCCGGTCAGCCAACTCACCGGCCACATGACGTTCGATACTCAACAGATTCGTCTACACCGTTTCAATGGAAAACTGGGTAACAGCCCCATAGACATCAAAGGCCAATGGTCGTTTCGCAAAGATTCAAAAGCGTCGAACCTCACCATGGAGAGCATGTGGTCGTCAATCGACCTTCAGACCCTGTTTCCTTCTGTTGGTCAAACCTTTTCCACCTTTGAGGGTTCGCTTGGCACCACCCTCACCTTGTCTGGATCAAGTCTTCGCCCTGATTATCATGCCGCATTCGACTTCACCAATATAGCCCTTGCGACCAAGGGCCTATTCCAAAAACCTTCAGGAGTTCCGGCAATTGTTAAAGCCCAAGGCACAATCAAGGAGGATAAAACAATCAAGATGACAAAGGGGACCTTGTCCATTCCTCCCTATTCCCTCGAAGCACAAGGCCAACTCTCGTGGTCTGATCGCGCCTATATTCGTGGGCTCCTTCAAACGGAAAGTGGAACGGGAGCCATGTTTCCACAAGGCGTCATTATTGGAGATGGTCGGCTGAACCTCTCCAGCTTAGGCCTGACATGGGGCCTTGAGGGAAAGAATTGGGATTGGACGACGTGGTCGATGAAAGGCCAAGTCGAAGGGAGCAGCCGAAGCGCAGAATCCACAACATCCAACGCCAAGGAGAAAATTCAAACGGCCTCCTTCCAATGGGCGCAAAAAAACCAAAAAGGAAAGGGTGCGCTCACCATGGAAGGAATCCCGATCGAAAGCTTGCTGGCTCCCCGGGCTGCATCTCCACCCCCTTTGACAGGCACAACCTTCATCAAGACTTCGCTTCACATGAATCTTGAAAGTTCCGAGACGAGGCAACGCTCCTTAACCGGGAAAGGAAACGTTCGCCTGCAAAAAGGACGGATACAAACTGGCCCGGTGCTATCCAAGATTCTCGGGATCTTGAATGTGCCAAGTCTCTTAATGGGCAAAGTGAATCTCTTGGAAGAAGGGCTCCCCTTCGATGAGCTCATAGGATCCTTCTCAATAGACAACGGGCTTCTCACCACCAAAGATTTAGCGTTAAAAAGTCCAGTCCTCAAGCTGACAGCCGCCGGAACCTATGACCTCCCCACAGAGAATCTGGATAGTATGATTGCCGTGAGCCCCTTTGGAGCCTATTCCAACTTACTCAAGGATATTCCGCTATTTGGCTCACTCATGAAGGGAGAACGGAAGGGCTTACTGACAGCCTTGTTTGAAGTGAAAGGACCAAGAACCAAACCAGAGGTCACCTACTTACCTCTGGAATCTTTCGCGGGAGGACTCAAAGGGTTCGCGCAGTTTCCGATCGACGTGTTGAAAAATATCATCACGCTTCCTCTCCCCGAGAAGAAAACACCAGAACTCATGGCTCCCCCCAAATAAAGCATGAACAGGGAAGATTCTACGATTCGTTTGAGAAATAAACCCAACATCGATAAACCGCCAATTGCTAAAGGAGAGAGACAAGGTGCCTAAGAAACAAAACCAGTTTGCTTTTCTGTCTTCCACCCTTCTCTGGAGCTTGCCTTTGGTGCTATCTAGCTGCATATCTCCCAAAGCCCTGGAACATGTGGTGGTCGCGTATGACTATTCCGTCACCAAATCCCTGGTCGAACAATTACTGGTCAACATCGCGAGATCCCATCACCATCAGCCCGTGCATTTCACAGCCATTTCCAACATTGCCGCCACCTTTGACTATCGATATATGGCAGGCGCGACCCCACCACTAGGCGGAGTCAATGGCGGTTTTTCATTAGCACCCATCTTTGGGGCCACTATCGCCGAAAATCCCACATTCAGCATTAACCCCATTGAAGGAGAAGACTTCACTCAACGGCTCTTAACCCCACTCCGAGAAGCCAAAATGACCCTCCTGCTCCGGCAGGGAGTCGACATTGATTTACTCCTCAGACTCA
>JAOUNC010000498.1 GCA_029881175.1 Nitrospirota bacterium
GCACCTATGTGGGTGCGATGCCTGGCCGTCTGATCCAAGCCCTTCGCCGAGCCGGGGCGAAGAATCCTATTTTGATGTTGGATGAAGTGGATAAAGTCGGTCAGGATTTTCGCGGTGATCCGGCATCGGCGCTCTTAGAGATTTTGGATCCTGAACAAAACCATACGTTCCGCGATAATTATTTGGACCTCCCGTTTGATCTTTCGAAGGTCATGTTTATCACGACCGCCAATTCGTTGGAGAACATTTCACGACCCCTCATGGATCGCATGGAGATCATTCGTTTGGCCGGATACAGTCACCAGGAAAAATTGGAAATCGCCAACCGGTATTTGTGGCCACGCCGACTCAAAGATGCGGGTCTTGCCGATAAGCCGTTGACGTTAGATGAAGGCGTCATTCCGCACATCATTCAACGCTACACACGCGAAGCCGGAGTTCGCCAACTCGAACAGATGCTCGGAAAGCTCACCAGAAAAGTGGCGTTGCGACTGGCGGACACCCCTTCAGATGAACCCACCCCCGCCGTCACCATTCATCAAAACGAGCTTTCGGAATGGTTGGGCATTGAAAAATATATGCCGGAAGAAGCGCGAAAGACCTTACCATTGGGTGTGGCAACCGGGTTGGCCTGGACGGAAGCCGGCGGCGATGTGCTCTACGTGGAAAGCACCTTACTCCCTGGCGGAAGCGACCTGACGATTACCGGACAGCTTGGCGAAGTCATGCAGGAATCAGCCCAAGCCGCTCGAAGCTACCTGTGGTCACGAGCCGAAAGCTTCGGATTGGATATTGCTATCTTTAAACGGAATGGCATGCACATTCATGTGCCGGAAGGGGCGATACCCAAGGATGGCCCTTCTGCCGGCGTCACCATGGCCAATGCCCTGGCCTCTCTGTTGTTGAAAATTCCCGTGCGAAACGACACGGCAATGACCGGGGAAATCAGCCTCAGTGGACTCGTGCTGCCAGTCGGCGGGATTAAAGAAAAACTTTTAGCCGCCCATCGCATGGGCCTACGCCGAATTATGCTGCCGAAGGCCAACGAGAAAGATCTGCAAGATGTCCCGGAAGCCGTCCGAAATGAGTTGACTCTGATCTTTGTGGAAACGATTGAAGAGGCACTCGAGGCGGGGCTCACACAGCCCATCCCGACAAATAGTGGGAACAAAACCGTTCAGCCAACCCTCCCCACTCCGCCATCCAAGAATCCTGTGATGCATTGAACCGGCTTTACCCAGAGAACTAAAAGGGGGCTGTTGAAAAAAGCCGCCAGCGGCGTTCTCACCAATTTTCCGTGCTCACGTACTGGAAGTACGCTCCGCTCCAAAAACTGGTTGCGGCCTTGCTGGACGGACTTTTTTGAACAGCCCAGATGCCTCAGATATCCAACGTGTCTGTGGGCCTATTTGCTTAATTTTTTTATTCAACACTCCCAACAGGGTTTTTAATTTCTTATGGGGCCATTTGATGGGCAGAAGATCGGCGCATGTTGAAGGTTCCGCCGGGTTCGAGCGGATCAGTATCCTCTCCAATACGCGTATACCACCAGTTTCCGTTGGCAACCGATGCGTCATCAGAAAACGTGAGCTTGAACCCCCCTTCACGATTGTTTCCCTCTTGTATCCACGTGCCAGTCCAGGTTCGGCCTTCCAGGGAATGGGTTTCGAAGCGTCCATCTTCCCACTCATAGGCTCCCCTCCCCTCAGCATCCAGAGTAATCACTCCCTCGCCGGCAGAATCTTGGTATTCCCAGGATCCTGCCAAATCCTCAATCCGCTGTGGGAGCGAAAATGTCGCAGGCGGAGCATGCATCCCTTCAGAAACCGGCGTGGGCACCTCTGCACAACCCGCCAGGATCAACAGACTCAGCACGATTATCATCTGGCTCCATGGAAACGGCTTCATGAATCTTCCTTAACCCTTCAGTAGTGTCTGAGAGAAAACTCAATCGCCCATATTGGACGCGTGATTTCTCGTCTTTCTTGTTCTAAATCTTTGGCCGGCTGCGTGCGAAAACCCTGAATACAGCGGAATATTCGGGTCACAGGCCTCATCATTCGCCTCCAGCACCAAGAGGCTCAAGACAAACAGCGCTTGAGTCGGTGTCTCCATGTCCTTCCTCACCCTTCCAGGGAGAGGA
>JAOUNC010000108.1 GCA_029881175.1 Nitrospirota bacterium
TTGCTGCATCCGGCTTTTCATCGATGATCCGAAACTTGGCAAAGGATTCCAGATCAAGGCAAATAACGGTTTGACTTCCGCCATTACAAAAAATGAGCTCCTTATCTGAAATGGCCATATCCGAGTTAATATGCGCGGGTGTTTCTCGACTCGTGGCCCAATGCCGAATGACCTGCTTATTGGCTGCATCAATTTCAAAGGCATATTCTTTAAGAAAGGCCATGGCCCATTCATGGTAATCCACATAATCCTGAGGCAGAACCCGGAAGGTGACGGCATAAAACCAATCTTGCTCCGGGTGGGTCAGGACATGCCAGCAGGTGGCAGGTAATTCCAGTCGGGTCGCTTCCCCCGTCTGCATATCCCAAATCCCCACTTCACGCGCTTCCCCCTGCCGATCAAAACGAGGATTATCCATCGAGCCATAGCAGAGATAGCGGCCCGACGCGGTCAGTTTCATACCATGGGGCAGTTTAACCTTATGCGGGCCAAGCCTTTCCCCCTTCGTAAGATTATTCAAATTAAATTTATAGAAATAATCCCCAATCGCTGTCATAAATTCATGATTGTTCAACCACACCAGGTGGGTACTTCCGCGGAGGGAGGTATCATTAACCTCAAAACGAAGCGTGGAAATCCGATGGATTTCTTCAAGGTTGTGGGCATCGAAAAACAACAGATGCTGCCCGGCATTCCCTAAAAACCCCATCGTTCCCTCGGGATTCACCGTCACCCAATGCCCGGCGGCCACACCATCATAGTAATGGATCTTGTAGGCATACGAGTTATCGTTGGGATTAAATAGAAAAAGACAGACACCCGCCATGCCTTCTAATCCGTTCACCCCATTGCCATCCAGGGCGATGTAAAATGCGTATGGATATCCTTTCATTCAACTTTCCTGTTATGTTATGGGAACAGCTGATCGTTCCACATAGTAAAGGTTACGAAGGATCGATGTGAAAACCCATCTTAATCAAGATCATGCCATGAAAGAAATCATCACTCATTCCTCCCACGGCCAGAATCCTTACCCAGCAAGTCGACCCATACATGGGCTGCATGATTTTCTTGCCCGTTGCAATGAATGGGAAATTGGAATGGTGCGCCTGGCAGTCAAAAATTCACAGCCAGCCTATTTACGAAAAACCAGCCTGATGATTAATCATCTTGGGGATGGATGGCTTTACGTCCTCATTGTCCTAAGCCTTCTGGCTTTTCAGGGGCTGCATTCCTGGCATATCCTGCTTTCTGCTGGTTTGGCTGCAGCCATGGCCCATGGGATTTACCCGGTTATTAAAAATCGACTGGCTCGCTTACGTCCTTTCGATTATGACCCTTCCTTAAATTTATCCGTCAGAGTTTTGGATAAGTATTCATGCCCCAGCGGACATACCATGACCGCGACAGCTGTCGCCATCCCACTGGCCATGGGGCTTCCTCAATTTTCACCCCTTATCATCGCGATCTGCCTCGTCATTGGATGGGCACGAATATCTCTCGGGCACCATTACCCTAGCGACCTGGTTTTTGGTGCCTTGCTGGGTTCAGGCACCGCATTCCCCATCAGTCTGTTATTGATATAAAAAATCGTCATCAAAATTGAAGTAGAAAACGGTCTTTGGATTGTTGAAACTGAAGGATGGAGTTTTGACTGGCTCCCACTGGAAAATATTTGGGGTTAAGACTCTTCCAACACGGCTATCCCCTCAATTTTGTTGACATCCTCTAATGTAAGTTCAAAATTGGCAAGGACGGCTAGATCGTCTTTCATGTGTTGCTCGTTGGTGGTGCCGGTGAGGGGAAGCATTCCCACTTGAAGCGCAAAGCGAAAGATGACTTGGAGTGGGTTGGCCCCTACCCGTTTGGCAATGTCCCATACTGCCTGATCTCGTAGAACATCTTGATTGGCGGTGAGAAGCGAAAAGCCCTGGTAGATGATTCCCTGTCTTTTGCAGATCTCCCGAACTTCTTTATCCCACCCCATGACCGCATAGCAGCGGTTCTGCACGACCATCGGTTTGACTGAGGCCTTCTCGCACAGCTCCTGCAATTGAGTTGCCTGCACGTTACTGATGCCAATGATTTTGGCTTTGCCTGCACGGTAGTACTCTTCCATAGCCGCCCACACTTCCCAATCCGCCTTTCCCAATCCCCAACGCGAATAAGGACCATGGAGGACATACGAATTCAGATAGTCGGTGTGCAGATGGTTCAGCGAACTTTCGAAGGATTGCCGGACTTGAGTCGTCAAATCGACCGATGCGTCATAGGGCGTCCGATGGTCTTGTCCCGAAGTGGAGGTAAATTTCGTTTGCAGAAACAGGGAGTCTCGGGGAATCCCTTTTTTGGCTAACGACAACAAGGCCTCTCCGACCAGGGCCTCCTGATAGTGGATGAGCTGATTCGCGGTATCAATCGCACGAAAGCCAGCCATGACGGCCAGTTCAACCAACTGGGCAGTGGCTTCCTTTTTCCATGCGGTTCCGTACATGAAGGCCGGAATGGCCACATTATTATAGGTCATGAGTTCTGTCATAGTTATATCTCGTGGCCTTTCATAGATTGCCTGGTAAGCCAATAGCTCTTACCACCATATGGTTTCCTAAATTTTACTCTGCCAATCGATAAAAGCGATCCTTCACGAGTTTTCCCTCAGCATATTTGTCAAAAGTCTCTCCCATTGCCTCACCCAGTTGCGTCAATCGGGCATCAGGATGCGGATGGGTCTTAAACAACAAGGCCACACTGCTGTCATTGAGGCTGGCATGACCAATTTCCTGTAACACCATTGGCAAGCCATAGGAGTCATATCCTGCCCGTGTGGCGACAACCACCCCAATTCTGTCGGCCTGGTATTCTGCATCTTTATCCAACCCACGAGCCATAATTTCCGCTCCACTCCCAATAAGATTTTTTACGGCCTGCCCCGCCTGTTCATTTTTCATCTTCCCCAGTTTCTTGGAAAATAGGCTACTTCCCATATCGATCGCTTTGCTTTTCTTGATGATCGTCAGGTGATGCTGTTTGACGACATGACCGATCTCATGCCCAAGGACTCCTGCCAATTCAGCCTCAGAATTCAATTTCCGATACAAACCTTTTGTCAGAAAAATAAATCCACCCGGCGCAGCAAAGGCATTGATATCATCGGAATCCAGCACGCCAAAATACCATTCCAGATCGTCTCTTCCACTTTGCAGACTGAGCCATTTTCCAATGTTATTGACATATCGCTGAAGCTTTTCATCATGAACCAGAGGGGCGGCCCCGAGCAGGCGTCCCGCAATCTCCTGACCAATGGCTATTTCCTCTTCAGTGGAAGTCCCTTTGACGAGGTCGGCCAAGTCTGTCAGCGAAGGGGCTTTCTTCTCAGCCTTTTTCTCAGGAGTGCCTTCTTTCGCTGCTCCAGTAGGCGTATCTTCCGATTGTCCCAATTGCTTCAAGGCATCACCCAGGTCAAAGGCATGAGTCATAGTTGTGACCCCGAAGATCACCAAGATCAGTATGAATGCGGGCATAAGAAATCCTTTCAAACCATGAAGGCCACGGCACATGGAATGCACATAGGAATTGGCCCCTCTAAATTCATATAAAATTTCGTCTCGTTCTTTTTTCTGGTTTCGCATCTTTTTCAATTCCCGTCCGTGGGCTGCATGAAGGGAACTTGCTGTATTTGCAACCCGGCCTGATTTGCAAACGACTGGGCATCTTTTTTGGAAGCTCGATAGGTTTTCAATGTCTGCAGTTCTTTTTCATTAAACTCAGCCTGTTTTAATTCCTCTTCATCGAGGCCACGCACGCCTGTCGCAGCCACCACATTTCCACTGCCAGCTCTCCCGGTGGCCAAACCGAGCACGCCCGAGGCCTCTGTGACGGCAGACGCCTTTTCGCCCGGTGCCCCCCGGCGAATAGACAGCATCCTCACCCAGCCGGTTTTGCCCTTGCCGGATACCTGCAACCATCCACCTTTTCTTTTCAGAATTTCTACGGTATCCCCTTCCTTTAAGGAAGTCACAGCTCGAGCATCCTTAAAGGGTTCACTCATGACTTTACAAGCTCTGGCAACGACACCGGGATCCGAGGCTTTCGTTTCTAGAGGAATGACCCACATAAAGAACACTAATAGGAAGGCCAACCATTTCATCTTCAGATTCCTCCTTCTCGCGTTAAACCAACAAGGCGGCTCTTATGAACACCCGCCTGAGGCGTGAGACTTTACGTCGCAGGATCATGTTGCTATCTCAACGGGTTGTTCTTTGAGATTCATCATGGCTTTAGCCACCAACTGTTGCCAAGCCTCCAGTCTCAATGTCACATCTCCATAGGGCAGCGGCCCTTGGCACCAACCGAGCTTGCACCCTATTTTCTCAGGCTTGCAGATGCGTTGCGCCACCTCTCGAACTAGGGCCAGGGTCTGCTCGCCGGACAGTCCTGCCTGCCAGGCCTTCATTTCCACATGACTGTCCACCCAATAAATGAGAAACATATTCTGAAAGGCTTTCTCAAGGCCAGCGGGCTTGCGGGGAAATCCCTCAATCGTAAACCCCACTTGCTTTCCATAGAGGCCGCCCTTGAGCAAGGTCAGGAATCGCCCTTCCGAAATCTCCTCCAGGCTCTCCGGTTGAACCACGACCACCACGGCATATTGCCAACCTTCCTTTCCTTCTTCCACATTGAGCCAGACATATTTTTCCAATAGAGTGGCTTCGGCATAGGCATAGGCCCGAGCCAGAGAAAAATAGATCAACCCGGCGGGGATGGGTGCTGTTAAATCCAAGTAATACGTCGTCAGGTTCAAACTCGCGAAGGTAACGGCCATCAAGCCTACTTGCGAACCGGCAAACACCATATCAATCGCTTTGCGGTTGACCCCGGTCAAAAAGGCCAAGGCCGTCAGCCAAATGAGCCCTAGCGCTAAGGCGGTAAATACCCAAGGATTTTTGGCCTGGGTGATCCAGTCTCCATTTTTCAAGTTGTCGATGGCCGTCGCCAAAATTTCCACACCAGGATGCACTTTCGCCATCGGTGTCGGTTTCGTATCAAATAAAGCGGAAGCCGTGGACCCGATGATGACAATTTTGCCCGTGAATTCTTCCGAAGGCCGCTTCCGGTCCTGCCGCAAAAAATCTTCGAAGACGTCACTGAACCGAACCGCATGGATGGCACCAAACTTTCCGCGCCAATTCACATACACATCCTGACTCGACGGCAGCTGCCAACCAAGCGTCTCACCAACTTTCGCCGGCAGTGAGGGAATCCGCCAACCATGGTGCTCGCGATAGATCGAGTATTGGCGAACGATCCCATCCCGATCCGGATACACATTATTGGTGCCCATTCGTCCACTTTCAATAATGCTCGTGAAATGGGGCAACACCAGAGCAAGGCCCTTCTCTTTCTGCGGCTTGCCGGCAATCTTGCTCATGCCCGGAATCATGGCAGGCGTAATCTGGCTGAGTTCGTCGTTGGATGGTGACAACCGGAGCATGGGAAAAAACGTATTGGGCATATCGGTAATGACTTCATTGAAATAGGCATCTGAATCTTTATTGTAGACATCGGGGTCGCTAAACAAAATGTCAAAGACGACAGCCTGAGGCTTCTGCTCCTGTAATATTTCGAGAAACTCGGCGAAGACCTGACGCGGCCATGGCCAACGACCATATTCCTTCGCCATCGCGGACAGGCTGGCCTCATCGATATCCATAATAATGATCTCCGGATCAGCTGCATGAAAGAGCACCCGGCTCTTCATGATCACATCAAAGGTTTTCAGTTTCATCCCCTGGATCAGCTCCACAGACCCCGCATCCAACACCACCAGAACGCTACAAAAAATCGCCAGGTACAGATAAAACCGCCCCTGCGATTGAGTCACATACCGATACCCGACTTGAATGAGTTTTTCAGTAGAAAATGATTTCATCAAATATGTAAGTCCAGCTAAATTCAGGAGTATTCTTCCTGTTTATGCGTGTGAACAATGTCCGGTCTTTGGGGTGCGAAGGATTTCATCTGTGGCGTGATGAAGTTTAGTGGAACAGTATGGTGTCGGGATCGACCCACCATAAATTCCTCGCCTATCGCCAGCCGGCAATTACGCTGGGGAAATACAAACACACCATGAGCCAATCTGGAATCCCGCAGGCCCTCTTGCGAAGGAACGTCAGGGGGTTCGGGGTCTAGTCATGCCTTCGCAGCCGACAGACCAGGCACAGACAATTTCATAGAGGTGGACAATACCCCAGAGGGTTGCAGGGATGACGATGACAAATATCGTCACCACGGCAAAAAGACGCCAAAGAGGATGCTTGGGTTTTGAGGGGGATTGAATAGACATCAGGCTCAGACTTATAACAAGCCGCGTTTCTGGAGGTAATCCTTATCGATAACGGGGGACGACGGGGGCGGAAGTGTCCCATTGGCTTGCAACAGTCGTTCGACATATTTGCCAATGAGATCAGATTCAAGATTCACGGCATCCCCAATTTGTTTGAGGCCCATGGTGGTCACCTTAGCTGTATGAGGAATGATGGCTACCGCGAATGATCGATCTTTAACCGCATTAATCGTCAAACTAATGCCGTCTATCGTGATAGATCCTTTGGCGACACAATAGCGCATGATGTCTTCCGGCGCTTCGACGGTGAGATAGATGGCATTGCCATCCTGTTCACGAGCACGTAGCGCGCCGATACCATCCACGTGGCCGGTCACCATGTGACCTCCCATTCGTGCATTGAGTTTCATGGCCCGTTCCAGATTCACCGGCGTACCGGCTGTTACCTGCCCGAAGATTGTGCAATTCAATGTTTCGGTGGAGACGTCAACAGAAAAACTCTGACCTTCAATCTTCGTGACTGTCAGGCAGGTGCCTGAGACACTGACACTATCTCCAACCTGAAGATCATCTAAAATAACTGAAGCTAAGATGGAAAGCTTGGCCCCTGCCAATCCCTTCTCAATCTTTTGAATCGCTCCCATTTCTTCAACAATCCCACTGAACATACGGCTCCTTCAGCTTTCAGTCGGTCTCTTCGTCTTTTTTCAATAACACGGTTTTGACCACGACGACAAACACCCCGATTAGCACCAGAACGCCTATCACGGCCAAGATTCCAATAATGACATCACCCGTCCCCATCACTTCATCCATCGTTCGTCGCACCTCCGTTCGGGACCTATTATAGCATGGCAGGTTTCTTGATCCCTATCATCATGATGCCAAAATATGTGGCTGTAAGTAACAAGATTGTCCCAATAGAGAAAAACCCTCCGCCATACCCTAGTTGATCAATTAGGAGGCCGGCCAACAGCGGCCCCCCGGCATGGCCCATATCCATAATCGTCCCGCGCAACCCCATGCCGCCCCCAAGCCCCTTCCCTTGGGACAAGTCTGCCACAAGGGCCGTGGTTGAAGATGTGACCACGGCTTCGCCAAATCCAAATGCCCCTGCCACCAGCAGCAAGACGGCATAGCCTTGAATGTGAGGAATTAGCATGACCATCAGTCCGCATAAGCAAAGCCCGCACACAATCAGAGCGTGACGTGACCCCCGGTCGGAGATTCGCCCCATGAAGGGTTTCGCAATAAAGGAGGTCAACCCCTGTATCCCAAAGAGGACGCCGATCTCGGCAGCATTCAAGCCAATAAATAATCCATATAAAGGGAGAAAGGCCATTAAGGTTCCATTGCCGACCATTTTGGCAGCTTCAACCAGACTGGTCATGAGGATCGGCGTGCTTTGACAGACACGACGAAGCCCTTCGCGCATTTCTGTCCAGAGCCTACCCAACGAATGGTCTTGGGCCTGAGAATGTGATGGCGATTGTGGAATCAACCCAAAAAAACACACCGCCAGTAAACCAAAGACTCCAGCCAACAAGAAGGCCGGTGAAAACCCGTATTGATAGACAATGAATCCACCAATCATGGGTCCCAAGAGCCCACCTCCCTGTGTCGCCGAGGTATACCAGCCAAAGGCTTCGCCGCGTTGCTGCATAAACCATTCGGCAACCATGGCTAAGGCCAGCGGAGTAAACATGGCCGTCGCTAATCCATGAATAATCCGCAGCACCCCTAACGTGGGCAAATCGGTAATAAAAAGATAAAAAAACGGCGGGATCGCAAAAGCCAGAACTCCGCCGATCATCAACCGTTGCCGGTTCACCACATCCGATAACAAACCCATGGGCAACTTCAAAAAAATTCCCGTC
>JAOUNC010000500.1 GCA_029881175.1 Nitrospirota bacterium
GCATGTGGCAGCACCAGGTGCCGTACGACGAGGCCTATCATTTGGCGAATATGACCAGGCAATACCTAAGAGCAACTGCATAATAATGGGGCTTGACAACCTCATAGGAAGTCTGCCCTGAGCCGTGTCGAAGGAGCCTCGTACTCTGGGACGAAACCAAATTAATTGGGAAACGACTCGAATTGTCTTTACTCGGCCCCACTAAAAAAATAAAAATGTGTTTGGATCAAGGCCTGATGTCTTTGTCTCAAACCTGTGCCAATCTTTTTTTAGCTAAGGCTAATCCCTCTTCAAAAACGGCAAGGTCAATTTTCCTTAAAACCTTCTCCTCTAACACCACAGCACCAGGAAATTCAATTCTGATTTTGTCAATTCCTTCATCCTGATTTAATAATGCGATAGACTTTCCATCGTAAAGAATCTCAGCGACTAATTTTTCATAATCACAATCACTACATAAAAGTATTTCAATACCTACGTTTTTCATTATGCCTCTAAAATCCTTTCATTATTGCCGTTTCCAGAGTCGCCTTAAAAGTTTTGGTATGATACGGTTTCGACTTTACTTTCGTTTACAAACAATCCTATGACCAGACATCTTCATATCGACGCATTTTCAGGAGTCAGCGGGGACATGTTTCTTGGTGCCCTCGTGGACACGGGTGTGCCATTGAAGGTTCTCGAAAAAGGTTTAAAAGCCTTAGACATCAAGGGCTATCGGCTTCGCGAACAGCAGGTGATTCGCAATAGTCTTCGGGCCACTAAGGTGGATGTGGATATTCAAAAGGGGTTCACGAAACCCCTATCACTCGCTGCTATCAAGAAAACCTTAACGAATAGCCGTCTGCCTGATCTCATTCGCACACAGGCACTTCAGACGTTCCAGCTCATTGCGGAAGCTGAAGGGACAGTGCATGGGAAATCTCCTGAAAACGTCCATTTTCATGAAGTGGGTGTGATCGATTCGCTGGTGGATATTGTCGGAACTCTATTGGGGATTGCTCATTTGAACGTCACGACGGTGTCATGTTCGCCGATTAACCTCGGAGCCGGCACGATTTCTACGGCACATGGCCTGCTTCCGGTACCGGGACCCGCTGTGGCCCAGATGGCCCAAGGCATTTCGGTATTTTCCACCGGACCGGCGTTGGAAATGACCACCCCCACTGGCATGGCCTTGATCAGAACCCTGTCTCAAAATTGTAAAACGCTTCCCCCCTTAATACCACAGACCATCGGCTATGGCGCGGGTACCGCCGATCCCCGTGGTTGGCCCAATGTGCTTCGGCTCTTTCTGGGTCAAGAGGAATCGGAATCATCGGTTAAATTAGAACGGATTATCCAACTGGAAACGAATATCGATGACATGAATCCTCAACTCTACGACCAGGTGATGGCCCAGCTCTTTGAGGCAGGTGCTTTAGATGTTACCTTGACCCCGACCATGATGAAACGCAATCGTCCCGGCACCATTGTCTCGGTGGTGGCGTGGCCTAAGGATCTCCAAGCTTTAACGAGGATTCTGCTATCCGAAACATCCACGCTGGGTGTTCGTATTCAAGAATTGGAGCGGGCGATTGTGTCTCGTCGAATTCAATCCGTTCGCGTACCGAATGGGTCGGTGCAGGTAAAAATTGCCGATCTTGGCCATGGTCAGGTCAAGATCACGCCGGAATATCGAGATTGTGTCGCGCTGGCCAAACGCACCAAGCAGCCCGTTCAAACCATTATGGACCTGGCCCGCCAGGCCTATGCCAACTCAACGGTGGCTTCGACTCGGAAGACCGCTAAGCCAAAAGCCCGAACACGCCGGTAATCCTCACTAACCCTCAATGTCTTCCTCTCATCACACCAAGCCGCTTCTTGCCATTACGATGGGTGATCCAGCCGGTATCGGCCCGGAAATCATTGTGAAGGCCTTACAACTTCCGCAAGTGTGGCGTGTGTGTCGGCCACTCGTTGTGGGGAGCGTCTCTGTTTTCGCCAAAACAGTCAGCAAACTTGGCGCTCCTCTGACCATTGCACAGGTGTCAAATCATGATGCGGGGAATTCCCGAAAGATTTTTCGACGAGGACGTCTTCCCCTGTTTGATCCGTTCATTGAGACAATTCGCCCTGTTCGAATGGGACGCGCCTC
>JAOUNC010000109.1 GCA_029881175.1 Nitrospirota bacterium
CTCAAACGCACGAGCCTTTGCTGTTATGGCCAATAAACCACAGGTTCGGCAATTGTTGGCTCAGAAAGGCATTCTCATTCCAACAGATACCCATTTTCTACCCGGGCAACATGATACAACGACCGATGAAGTTGAGCTCTTCGATTTGGAAGAGGTTCCTGCCACTCATCGAAAAGATTTGCTCAGGCTTCAACAAGATCTCCATAAGGCTGGTGAAAAAAATAGTCGGGAACGGTTAGCCCGGTTTCCAGACGAGTCCGTCACTCAGTTGGTTGAAAATGCGTTAGCACAGACCAAACGTCGAAGTGTGGATTGGTCGCAAGTTCGACCAGAATGGGGACTGTCCCGGCATTCTGCGTTCATCATCGGGCGGCGTCTCTTAACACAAGGGATTAATCTTGAAGGCCGGACGTTTTTACATTCCTATGATTATTTACAAGACCCCAGTGGGAAATACCTGGAAATCATCATGACCGCCCCGATGATTGTGGGAAATTGGATTAACATGGAACATTATTTCTCCACCGTTGCCCCCTTGGTCTATGGAAGCGGCAGCAAGGTGTATCATAATGTCGTCGGTCGCCTAGGCGTCATGTACGGGTCACAGAGCGATTTGTGTGTTGGGCTCCCAGTACAAACGGTCTTCGATGGAGAGAAGCCTTACCATGAACCGATGCGTTTATTCGTCACGATTGAGGCTCCGTTAGAAAGGATCACCGCCATCATTTCGCGGCATGATATCTTGAAACGATTGACGGGCAATCAATGGATCAATCTTGTCGCATTAGATCCCGTCACCATGGGATTTTTCCTATTTCAACCGCCAGATGAATGGCGACCTATTTATTAATACTTCTTGTTTGAGGGGGATTGAAACATCATGAGTATCATGCAGCTTTACCCAATGAAAGAAATAAAAGTCATTATCGAAGGCGAACATCTTCACTTCGTCACCGATGTGCTCGATCGAATCAAAGCCAGCGGCTATACCATTTTCAGTAACATCTCAGGCAAAGGACATGGTGGATTTCATGAAGGACATTTAATGTTCAATGACACGAGCAGCCTACAGATGGTTCTGACTGTGGTTCCTGAAGAGAAACTTGATCCCATTCTTTCTAGTCTGAAGCCGTTCTTAGAACGTCATTCAGGGAGTCTGTTTGTGTTAGATGCCTGTGTCCTGAGAAAAGATCACTTTGATTCTATAAAATCTTAAGGAGTCATATCTGCAAAGAGGCCTGTAGCCGGGTTTAATCCATTCGATATCTCCAGTTGATGCCCTATTGAAATTTTGCCTGTGCGGCGTAGGTCCCATCATTGGCAGTACGCGTGATCCTTCATTGAGATAACTGCTCAGGTGAAATCTTCAAAGTCTTCCTAAGTATTGGTAGCCACCAGCCTACCTAGGGTTTGCTGAAAAAGTCCCGTTTCCTGATCCGCTCAGACTTCCACGAGGAGCGGTGCACGCCCTCCCGCTCGGACTTTGACACGGTCCTCACGAAGGTCACAGAACATTGTCGGTATTCCGAGCCTCCAGACTCTCAGGGTGGCGCTCTGCAGGCTCCACCAGCCGCGCCACCAAGAAACGAGCCACAAAAAAACCGCTCGAGTGAGGAGCTGTTCCAAATTCATCACCAGAAACGACACGTGAATCATGGTTTCGGAAGTCTGCGCCAATTTGGCCATCAGACAGCCTAAACCAAAGCGGCGTTTGCCTTGTCCGAACTTCCCTTCAATGGCCATCCGAGCGGTCGCATCAACCTGAGCTTGGTGTTGGGCCTGCTTCACCTGCTCGGCGGTGGCCGCGGTGTTCGTGCGCGGGCGGCCCAACGGAGGCCCTGAGAGGCGAATGCCTCGACTCGCGCAGTAGCGACGGTTCTCACGCGTGCGATAGATTTGATCCACATGCACCGACGCCGGGTCATGCCCAAACCGTCGGCGATAGGCTTCAATCTGCCCGACCAAATCCACGGATTCGTTGTAGGCGTTCCAGCTGATCCGATCCACAAAACTCACTCCCTCGACCACACTGACTGAGATCTTCGCGCCAAACTCGACCGCGGTCCCGGCTTTGCCGCGCACAATGGGACGGACATGTGGTTGACTGAGGCTGACAAGGCGATCCGCGATGCGGTGACACCGATGCGTGTACATCCAGAGCTGTTGCCGATACAGTTCGTGAATCACCAACAGCTGACGATAGCGATGGCGGGGCAACGCCACGAGTCGCCCCTCTTGAGCCATGCTGGCGATGGTGGCCAGATTGCGTCGAAGATACCGCAGCTGTTGCCCCAGGCCTCGTCGAAGTGCCCGCCTTCCTGGTCTTCTGGCTTTGGCGATGCGCAAGTACGCCTGTCGGGCCTTCTGCCGATAGGTGCGGGGCTTCTTGGTTGAACTCGTTCGAGCGGCATGCAGGGCATCGATGATCGCTTCGCTTTTCTCGCGGGCGTCATTCAAGAGCTTGAGGTCCGTGGGATACGTGATATCGGCCGGCACACAGGTGGCATCGACGAGGAGCTGGCCTTGTGGTGGCGGCTGGTTGTCCCCGTGCCCGTCCACTCGGTCAGGCTGGGGCGGCGCGTCGGTCGGGGGCGGCGTGTCGGCAATCAAACGGGCAATGGCCTCGTTGATTGTCCGTAAGCTCTCGTGGGTGAACCGTTTGCGAAAGGTGGTCAGCAAAGAATGGTGAAAGGGGGCCTCGGCTTGATACGCCGTGAACCCCAAGAAGTATTGCAGGTAGGGGTTTTCGGCAATCTGCTCCACCAGTTCACGATCCGTGACGCCCAAGCGTTCTTTGAGGATGAGCGCCCCCAGCGCGAGGCGGGACGCCTTCGCGGGCGAGCCCAGGTCTTCTTGGGAAAACTGTTGCGCGTAGGCCGTCTCCACGACTGCCCAGGGAATCTGTTTGGCCAGAATCACCCACCGGTTGTCACTCCGGAGTTGGCCCCCAAAGGGCAGCACAAAATCTTCAAAGGCCAATTGATTGACATGAGGTTTGCGATACATGGGATCTCCTGGTGCAAGCTTTTGAGAGGGGGACGGTGAGAACTGTGCACGTCGCCCCTGGTTGTACAAACACAAGCCCCATCAAATCAACTCGTTAAGCTGTTTTCAGCAAACCCTACCTAAACTTTTAATTTGATCCCTGTCTTGTTCGTATTTTCAATTTCCTTCATGCTCGTCCCTAATGACAGGTATTCTTTAGTGTTGCGTAGGAAGTAATAATGGGTATTCTGCCATTGCCAGGTTGATGTTCACCAATGTTCGTCGTGGATCGTTTAACCTAGAAACGTCAATTGGGCGCGAAAAAGCTGTGCAAGCTATTTATGTGCAGAGGAAATTTTTACAACTCCTGGTCACCTTATGGGTGATAAGAGATTGTAAAAAATTTCTAGGTGCGTGAAGAGGTTGTATAGACTGTCGTGATCCAACTGCTGGTTTTAGGTTTAAGCGGTTTGAGATTGCGTGGAGGATTGAGACGAGGTTGAATAACCTGACGTTCGGAAAAACGCGAGGGCTACCATGTTTGAGATTTGGTCGAATTGTTCCAGCACCTGCGCGAGGAATGCGGATAAACCCGTCGAATAGACTTCTTCTAAGCTGCCGAATTCCAAGTCGGCGGCTAACGCGCCAGCCAATCTAATGGCCTGTCGGGTTTCTGATCGTCGGGCGTTGCCGGCGAGCAGTTCCACTAATTCACTGGTTTGGGTTGTCGTATAGCGGACGGAGCGAGGAAATTTATTGTGGAAGAGCAGAAACCGTACGATTTTTTTTGGCACTAACTGTGCCGAGTAAAACTTTCGATAGGCTTCGAAGGCACTTGCCGATTTTAAGGCGGCGAGGCATTGATGATATTCAGAAATTCTCCTGGGCTCGGTTGTGGGATCACTCAGGACGGGGATATCGAGCAGGCGCGCGGTTCGACTGCCACGTTCGATATTCTTTCCCAAACGATAAAAATGCCAGCCTTCATCTCGGACCATGGTGCTGCCCATGACGCCATCCAAGGTATAACAGGTATTTCGGACATGTCTGAGTAAATCATGGGTGTCCGCCCACAAATCCTCTTCTGTTTTGCCTTTTAAGCTAAAATAAAAGTCGTTCATGAAATGCCAGACTTCGCTGGATAATTGATCTTGGATGCCGCGGGCATTATTTCGAGCCGAGGCAATAAGATTCGTGAGCGAGTCGGGGTTGTCACGGCAGAGTGTGACAAATTCCACCACCGGCTTGGTTTGTACATCTCCAAAGAGAGCCTGATAGCCCTCTAATTCTCCGGTGTCTTCCAGGTATCTAGTCCAAATATTGGATTGGTCCTCTGGCGTCGCAATCTCCGTGAGTAAATGATAATGCACATTCACGAAACGAGCGGTATATTCGGCGCGTTCCACATACCGTCCAATCCAGAAAAATGATTCTGCTGTACGACTTAACATCATTTATTCATCACCATAGAGTACCCAGGTGTCTTTGCTTCCTCCACCCTGGGATGAATTGACCACGAGCGAGCCTTCCTTGAGCGCCACACGGGTGAGACCACCCAGTGATAGCGTAATATCTTCCCCCCACAGGACAAACGGCCGAAGGTCGACATGCCGCCCAACCAAGCGAAGGAGTTCTTCCCCGTCCACGATGCAGGGATGGTGCGATAAGGTCACGACAGGCTGGGCGATATAGCTTCGGGGATTCGCCAGGATTTTTGTTCGGAATTCATCCTGTTCTTTTTTCGTTGAACTCGGCCCCATCAACATACCATATCCTCCAGATTCCGCCACGGCTTTGACGACTAATTCTCCGAGGTGCTCCAAGACATACTGGCGGTTTTTCGGGTCCCCGCACAGGTAAGTCGGCACATTTTGCAAAATCGGTTTCTCGCGTAAATAATAGTCGATCATTTTGGGCACAAAGGTATAGACAGCCTTATCATCAGCGATGCCATTCCCTATGCCATTAGCCAACGCCACATGACCGGCCCGATAGGCTCTCACCAGGCCGGGGACGCCTAACACAGAATCTTTGCGGAAAATTTCCGGGTCGAGAAACGCATCATCCACACGGCGATAAATCACGTCGACCTGTTCCAGCCCTTGAGTCGTTTTCATATAGACCTTGTCAGATTCTACGACCAGGTCACGGCCTTCTACCATTTGAATGCCCATTTGCAAGGACAAAAAGCTATGTTCAAAATAGGCGGAGTTAAACACGCCTGGGGTCAGGAGCACGACGGTGGGATTTTCTTTGCCAAGAGGAGCCAGGCCTTTCAGATTTTCGAGTAATTGGGCGGGATATTGATCGACCGGCCTGACCCGCATGTCGGCAAACAGATTCGGAAATAACTGCTTCATCACCAGACGGTTTTCCAACACATAAGAAATGCCCGAAGGTGTCCGGAGATTGTCTTCGAGCACGAAATATTGGCCTTCATGATTCCGGACTAAATCGATGCCTGAGACATGGATGAATACGCCCTTTGGAGGGCAGAATCCCACCAAATCTTTTTGAAAATGTTCGGAGCTTTCAATGAGGTCACGGGGAACGACCTTATCCTTAAGAATCAGTTGATCGCCGTACAGGTCCACTAAAAACATATTTAAGGCCCGAACCCGTTGTTGAATGCCCTCTTCGATCATTCGCCATTCAGTGTTCGGAATGATTCGAGGCAGCAGGTCGAACGGGAAAATCTTTTCTGTTTGCTGAGGGTCGCCATAGACGGTAAATGTGATCCCTTGCCGTAAAAAAGCTTGATCGGCCTGCCTTCGCTTAAACTCCAAATCTTTTATGGGAAAGTGCTGCAACCGTTCCACCAGACGACGGTAATGCGCACGGGGGATTCCTTCCGATTCGAACATTTCATCGAATCCGGATTTCATTTGATAGCGGTCAAACAGCGATTTCACAAGCCCATCCTTTTGATTAGTGACCGATTGTGAGTGGGAAAGATGTTCACTTGAAAAAGACGCACACTATAGCATAGTTGGCTGATGTTATGACAATCACGGCGGTAGAAGAATCGGCGAATCGCCAGATCTGGAGAAGCTTTCCCGTTTTGATCTCTCAAAGACATTCGTGCAATCAAAATTAGTCAAATCAATTAAGGAAATGCTATCGTCATGTCACCGGCCTTGTGAGATGAATCCTTTCTGAATTAACCTTTTTCCCTTATTTAAACGCGAGTACTCTTCTATGGCTCTCCACGTTGCACTGAATCATCAAACGCATTATCGGTACGATCGCCTGGTTCAAATGGGGCCTCACGTAATTCGATTGCGACCGGCACCTCATAGTCGAACGCCGATCCTGAGTTATGCCCTCAAAATTGAACCCAAAGGCTATTTTCTGAATTGGCAGCAAGATCCTCACGGCAATTATCTCGCGCGGGTTGTCTTCCCCGAAAAGGTTCGGGAATTTCATGTTGAGGTCGACCTGGTGGCTGATATGGTGATCTATAATCCCTTTGACTTTTTTCTCGAGCCTGACGCGGAAACGCTTCCCTTTCATTATGAGCCGCTGGTCAAACGGGATCTTCTTCCCTATTTGGACATCGAGCCAGCAGGGCCTCGATTACAAGCCTGGCTTAACAATTTCAAAGCGCCACACGATGATCCGACCATTCCGTTTTTGATGAACCTTAATGCGCAATTGCAACAGCAAATTGACTATGTGGTTCGTATGGAACCCGGTGTGCATACCCCGGAAGAGACGTTGGAACTCGGGCGGGGGTCTTGTCGAGATTCAGGCTGGCTCCTTGTACAGATTTTGCGACATTTGGGCATTGCCAGTCGTTTCGTGTCTGGATATTTGATTCAACTGGTGGCCGACGTGAAATCCTTAGACGGCCCTTCTGGCACCGATCGAGACTTTACCGATTTGCATGCATGGGCCGAGGCCTACCTGCCCGGAGCTGGCTGGGTAGGATTTGATCCGACCTCGGGTTTGCTGGCTGGAGAGGGACATATTCCATTGGCCTGCACCCCGCATCCTCTGACGGCGGCACCCATTAACGGGGTCATGGATCGTTGTGAAACCGAGTTTTCCCATGAAATGTCGGTGACACGAATTGTAGAAACGCCACGTGTCACCAAGCCGTATACGGAGGAACAATGGCAGGCGATTGACCAATTTGGCCAACGGTTGGATAAGGAGTTGGCGGCGAATGATGTTCGAGTCACGATCGGCGGAGAGCCTACGTTTATCGCTGTAGACTATCCGGATGCCCCTGAATGGAACACTGAAGCCGTCGGCCCTAATAAGCGTCGATTGGCGGCCACGCTGATTAAACGGTTACGTGATCGTTTCGCTCCTGGCGCACTCCTGCATTTTGGTCAGGGGAAATGGTATCCCGGGGAACAATTGCCACGATGGGCCCTGGGTCTGTATTGGCGTGAGGAGGGAAAACCGATCTGGCAGAATGATCACCTTATACCCGAAGAATCCCCCCCGTCGGAAGCCTCTCACGAGGATGCGCACCGTTTTATTGAGGGAATCGCCCGGCGTGTGGAGGTCGGCGCCGAGACGATCTATCAAGTCTATGAAGATCCCTGGCATTTCATTGAGCAGGAGCGCAAGCTGCCTGAAGCGCTGGATCCGGCTACGAATAATTTGGATGATCCCATGGCTCGGGCTCGACTGGCCAAAGCTTTTGAAAAGGGGCTTGGTACGCCGGCCGGTTATGTGCTGCCTTTGCAACGATGGAATGCCCGCGATGGGAAACGACGGTGGATGAGCGAACCCTGGTCCACCCGGACGAAACACTTATTTTTGTTGCCCGGTGATTCTCCTGTCGGATTTCGATTGCCGCTTCCTTCCTTACCGGTGCTGGCGCCAGGAGAATATCCCTATATCATTCCCACGGATCCGTTTGAGGAACGTGGTCCTCTTCCGGATCCTGATGCCAGCCGACAGCCTTTTCTGCGAGGGCAGGTTGACTTGGACCATCAAGCTGCTCAGCCGCAACTTGTCCATGGGCAGGTCACGGGTTCCGGGACGAAACGGGCGGTCCGTGCTGCGCTGGCTGTTGAATCTCGAGACGGACACCTGTGGGTGTTTATGCCTCCTGTGGAAGCGGTTGAAGATTATCTTGACCTGGTGGCCGCAATCCAAGACACGGCAGCTGAATTAAAGCAGCCTATTCATTTGGAAGGGTACACGCCTCCCTATGATCCACGGATCAACGTCTTAAAAGTCACTCCCGATCCTGGCGTGCTGGA
>JAOUNC010000110.1 GCA_029881175.1 Nitrospirota bacterium
CGTGGTGCCGGAGCAGGTGGAGAGTGATCTTGAAGTGTTCGTGCGCCAAGGATGCCCGCATTGCGAAAAGGCCAAAACCTATCTCACGCACTTGAAACAACGATATCCCCAACTCACGGTAACAGTTCGCGATATTGGAGAAGATCCCCAAGCGTTACTGCGATTGAAAACGTTGGCCACGAAATTCGGGATCACGCAATTGGGTGTGCCGGCCTTTTATGGGCGAGGGGAACTGTTTGTCGGTTTCGAGTCAGAAGAGACAACCGGCACTCAATTGGAAGAACTGTTAGGGCGCCCCCCACCAGATGCGGGAACTCCTTCTAAGGGTGCCTGCCCCCTTGAACCGGAGGTGCCCTGTCCCCCGGCCCTGGACCAAGAAGGGGCCGGGGGAAAGACTATTCAGGTTCCTTTTTGGGGTGATCGGACTCTTCCAGAACTCGGCCTACCGCTTTTTACTATTTCTCTCGGTCTTCTCGATGGTTTTAATCCTTGTGCGATGTGGGTCTTGCTGTTTCTTCTCGCGTTGTTGGCCAACCTGCGAGATCGGCGCAAGATGTTTCTTTTGGCCGGGACGTTCGTCCTGGTCAGCGGCCTTGTATATTTTGCGTTTATGGCGGCCTGGCTGAATGTCTTTCTGTTTATCGGATATGTGCGCATCATCCAAGTCATGATGGGTGGGCTGGCGGTTGGAATTGGCCTGGTGAATGTGAAGGAATTTTGGGCCTTTGGACAAGGTCTCTCTCTTGCTATTCCTGAGTCAGCCAAACCCGGGCTCTATGCCCGAGTCCGAAAAATTTTGGCGGCGGAGCATGTAGGCCAGGCCATGTTCGGAATTTTTGTGTTGGCCATCCTGGTAAACATGATTGAATTTGTCTGTACGGCCGGATTCCCGGCCCTGTTCACGCAAGTGCTGAGTCAACAGGGTCTCACCACGTTGGAACATTATGGTTATCTAGGCCTCTACAATATGGCCTATATTGCGGATGATGCCGTGATGGTTACGATTGCGGTGGTCACACTCAGCCACCATAAATTACAGGAACGGGAAGGGCGATGGCTCAAGTTCATCAGCGGATTGGTCATGCTGGGGCTAGGGGTTCTTCTGCTGTTCGCTCCGGAGCAGTTAATTTAAACCTAAATTGAGCGATTTTTTATGGCGATCTACACTCATTCCTTGCGCGCCAGCCATTGTGAAAAGCCTCGACAGACCGAATGGGGTCTGCCTGCATTTTTCGCAACCCCTGGCATCCCAAGGTCTTAGCACATCTCATCCATAAGAATCGCTTAACTTAGGTTAAAGTCGATCTGTCCAGTGTAGAAGGTGGAAAAAATCCTTGTGGTAATTCGTGAAGAGTTCTAAAGTAGGTCTGTCACAAAAAGTACGCAACACTTCCCCCATCAAATGTGCTGGGACTCTAAAAATCCAAGATCTTCCAGATGGTCTCTTGGAAGATTTGCTGAGGATGTGTCTTGGAAGTAAAAGACCGCGAACTCTTGTATGCGCAGCAAGTTGAGCAACTCTATTCGCTTGCACCAGTTGGAATTATTGCCTCCATTGTCAATGGACCTGTTCTGATCTATATCCAATGGAACGTGATCTCTCATGCCGTGTTGCTCTCCTGGTTGTTTGCACTGGTCTTGCTCAATGGGCTTTTGAGTGTGCTTTGGTATCAATTCCGAAACGCGTCTAGAAGACCGATGGATTCCCATCGCTGGAGTCGTAGCTTTATTGGCGGTACATTTGCCTCTGGTGTTCTCTGGGGGGCAACGGGTGTTGTACTCTTTCCCGAAAGCTCAATTCCGCATCAGATATTTTTAGCCTTTGTGTTAGGAGGCATGATTGCAGGGGGAACTGCTGTCTATGCTGCCTTGCAAGGAGCCTTTCTCGCCTATTCTCTCCCTACGGTAACCCCGCTCCTGGTTCGCTTCTTTGTTCTGGGTGATGAGCTACATCTTGCGATGGGAGGTATGAGCCTCCTTTTTGTTGCTTTGATGTTGGTGACCTTACGACGCAACCATACCGTGACGGTGGCTTCGCTGACCTTAAGTCTTCAATTGTTCAAGTCTAATCAATTGTTACAAAGCGAAGTCCGTGAGCGTCAACAGACGGAGGTGGCTCTTCGGGATAGCCAGGAACAGCTATATTCGGTCGTGCAATCAACAGACGAGGGTATTATCTCTTTGAATGGCCAAGGGGAGGTCGTATTGTGGAATAAAGGCGCGGAGACCTTGTTTGGCTTTTCGAGGGATGAGATGCAGGGTCAGACCTTAGAGCGAATCATCCCCGAACGGTTTCGGCTGGCTCATCAAGCCGGAATCAAACGGGCGTCGCAAGCCGGGGGAAAAACCGTTGAGGGAGAAATGTTCGAGCTGATGGGGCTTCGAAGGGATGGTAGCGAATTCCCTCTTGAGCTTTCTTTGGGCTATTGGCACAAAAACGCCGAGATCTTTTTTACGGGTATTGTTCGGGATATCACGGCGCGCAAGCAAGCAGAACAAGTCATTTGGGAGAGAGAATCGGAACTCCAACAGAGCCAAGAAGAGCTCCGGGCGCTTGGAGCCCAACTGGTTTCTGCTCAGGAGGATGAGCGTCGCCGTCTCTCACGGGAACTCCATGATGATATGAACCAACGCTTAGCGATGGTCGCCATCCACATTCAATCTGTCCAGGGGAGTCTGCCAGAGTCGGATCCGATGCAGGAGACCCTTCAACAATTGTATGAGGAAGTGTCTTTACTTTCCGATAACGTTAGGCGCCTTGCGCATCAGTTGCATCCTTCGATTTTGGACGACCTTGGGTTAGTCGTGGCGCTCGGGTCCTTTATTAACGATTTTTCTCAGTGGGATCACATCTCGGTCACGTTTCAACCCAAAGATGTGCCTGGCATCTTGCCTCAGGATGTCGCGTTATGTGTCTATCGGGTGATCCAGGAATGTTTAAGAAATGTGGCGAAGCATGCTCAGGCGGATGGTGTGATTGTGGAGTTGGCGGGGGTGGAGACTGGCCTGCAACTCGTCATTCAGGATAACGGCAAAGGATTTACGCCTGAGGCGGTTCGGTCAGGTACTCACGGGTTAGGCTTGATTGGGATGAAGGAACGCGTTCGTGTCGTTCAGGGCAACTTTGATGTCAAAGCTTCCAAGGGCAAAGGGACGACTATCACTGTATGGATCCCCCTTCCCCCAGTAAGGGGCTGTTGAAAAAAGCCGTCAGCGGCGTTCTTACCAATTTTCCGTGCTCACGTACTGGAAGTACGCTCCGCGCGCAAACAATGGTTTCACCTTTCAGGATGAGCAAGGCAATAGTTTGTCCCCTTCGGGATACGCCAAGCCATTGGCTGCCTTGCCTGATGTCCGGCAGGACAACCCCACTTCGTCATCCCCACAGGTCGGTGACAGAGATCCATCCCTTTCTTCCGTCATCCCCACAAGTCGGTGGCCGGTATCCATCTCCCCTTCGGTCCTACCCGCAGTTGGTGGCCGGTATCCATCCCCCCTTCCGTCATACCTGCGTGCCTGTGGCAGGTATCCATCCGAAAAGCAACCAAGATGGATTCCCGATAAAAAATGTCGGGAAGGACGCTGATTGGATAGATTCCCGCCAGAAACATGCGGGAATGACATGGCAAATTCCCTACAACACAGGTTGGAAATGACCGCGATGGGGATGGAGGCCTGATGCATATCATTCTGAACCATTCGGCTTCGCTCAGCACAAGTTCTACGAAGAATCTGGCTGTACCCTGGAGCGTTTCAACCCGGGCACAGATCCTTCGCCTTTGGCTCAGGATGACGATTCGTTTGACTTTGGAGCAAGACTGGATGGATGCATTCGGCAAGGCTTAGGGCAGGCCTTTTTGCACAGCCCAAGCTGCCTCAGACATCCAACGTGCTTGTGGGCTTACTTGCCCTTGAAAAAATAATTATTCAACCCGTCCCTTTCCGAAATTTCCTCTTTCTTCTCAGCGAGCTTCTCCCTCTATTTTTCATCCTATAAACGGCAGTTGGTAGGTTCGCAACCCTTCGACACGCACGCTCTGCAGGCTGCTCAAGGCGAACGGACACTTCACCAATTGGTTGAGTACTTCAAACATCGTTCGTGCTGAGCCCTGAGCTGGTCGAAGGGTCGAAGCATGGGCAATGTTTCATCACAGCAACTGCCGTTTGTAGTTTCATCTATTCGAGCTTCTATCTAAAGTATAAAGGGAGGATTTGTTTGTTTTACAACCTTGTAGACTTGTCGTGAGGTTGTGTTTGCGAGAATCCAGGTTTGGCTGGGGGTCACGGACTACACCTGTCTATGACAACGTTGACTCCTGAAGCACCTCGTCTGCCTGTCCCTTTTTACCACAGAGTGTTTTAGCCTCTGCCCTGAAAAGCGCCACTATATCATTGCTGAGTTCTAGATATTCTCAAATATCTCGCTTTTCTAGCATTTTTCCTAACAATTCCTTCCGACATTTCCGGCCCATTTCCTGCACAACTCTATGGAAGTGGTGTTTCTCAGTAAACGAAAGGTGAGGGGAAGGTTTTGCCTGGATGTCATGGGGGACTTCCATCCGGTCCAAAGGAATTGATAACAAAAGAGGGCGTTTTCGTGATCGACGAAGATTTCATGAAAGAGAAAAAATGGCTGTAGAAGCAGGACAGGATGAGTTTTTCAGACCCTGTCATCGGGAGATAAGCCGTGAGACTACTTTCGGCTTCCAGGAGGTTTTTCTATGTCGTACATTGGCGTAAATATTGGTGCGTTGACGGTGAAGGTGGCCGCTCTCCGAGGTGAGACGAGGAGTGCCAGGGTCGTCGCCCATCAGGGGCGTCCGCTGCAGGTGCTCGATGAAATACTTGCCACCCCTGAGTTTGCGGATGCGGAGTATTTTGGCGTGTCCGGTCAACTCGGTCATATTCCCGAAGTCGCGGCTATTCAGCGAGCGCTTGGTGAGGTGGAAGGGACATTTGATGCGGTGGTCTGTCTGGGTGGCGAGTCCTTTCTGGTCTACCTCCTTGTGGACGGAAAGATCACCAATGTTCTGTCTCATAATAAATGCGCGGCTGGAAGCGGCGAATTTTTTGTGCAACAGATCGGCCGGATGGGGCTGGAAATGGATGAGGCCATCCAGCGTTCTTTCAGCGGGAAAGTGGTACCTCTTGCCTCTCGTTGTTCCGTTCACTGCAAATCGGATATTACCCATAAGCTGAACCGCAACGAGGCGACGGCCGAGGATATTTTGCACACCCTGCACGACAGCATGTCCAACAAGGTGATTGCCTTGCTGGAGAAAGGGACGCAAGCGCCCAAGCGGGTTCTTTTAATTGGCGGGGTGACTCGCAATGCGGCCATGCTGGCGGCGTTGCGTGAAAAGCTTCCGGACACGGAGTTTGTTGTGCTGCCGGAAAGTTCCTGGTTCGAGGCCTGGGGTAGTGCGCTAATCGCCAGGGATGAGCCGATCTATACGTCTCCTAACATTTCGGCTCAAGCCGACCTGGGGCATCTCCCGCCACTTCAACGCTATGCTGATCGCGTGACAATCATTCCTCCCTTGCCTTATCAAGCGCCTCCCGATGGGATGATGGTTCTTGGGGTGGACGCGGGATCGACAACAACCAAGGCGGTTCTTCTGGATCCCGCCACGTATGGGGTGGTGGCCTCCCATTATGCGCGCACACAGGGGGATCCTGTGGGGGCCACCCGGGAATGTCTCAAGGCGCTGGTGGATCAAATTGGCAACCGTCCTGTTGGTCTGGTGGGAACGACCGGTTCAGCGCGAGAACTTGCCGGGGCGTATCTGGGCACTGAATATGTTTATAACGAGATCTCGGCCCATGCTGCCGGGGCCAGCCATTTTGATGCAGGCGTGGACACTATTTTTGAGATTGGCGGACAAGACTCCAAGTATATTTATCTTCGCAACGGGGTTCCTATCGACTATGCCATGAACAACGCATGTTCGGCGGGGACCGGCTCGTTTCTTGAGGAGAGTGCCCATGGGGATCTCGGCATCGCTGTCTCGGACATTGCGGATATCGCGCTCAGGGCTTCTTCGCCGGTACATTTCAAAGCGACGTGTGCCGCCTTTATCAACTCTGATATTCGTATCGCGCAACAAGGCGGACACCCACGTGACAACATTGTCGCGGGATTGGTCTATGCCATAGCCAGCAATTATCTCAACAGAGTGAAAGGGCCGCGGTATGTGGGGAAGAAAGTGTTTCTGCAGGGCGGGGTGGCGCTGAACCACGCGATTGGCCATGCCTTTGCCCATAGTATCGGACGCGATGTCGTCATTCCCCCCAGCCCTGAATTACTAGGGGCCCTCGGGGTTGCCTTGCTTGCCTTTCAGAGGTCGGGGGGAGCACTCGGCACGGCCACCAACTTGCTGACGCTGGCCGAACCAGAAATGACGCTGGCCGGCCGGTTTACCTGTGGGGCATGCGCCATGTATTGCAGTATCGACCGTTTCATCGTCGCCGGTCGCCGGTTTCCCTTCGGCGGGCGCTGCAGCTTATTTGAGAGCGTGTGGAAAAGAAAGGTCCGGACCGTTGCGGCTCCCGACCTCGTTGAGAAGAGAGCCAAATTGATTTTTCACAGTGCCCCACCTCCTTTGGCGACCGCTCCTGACGAGAAGGGGGGCAAGCATACTGATTGGGGGGTGAAGAGGGCCTTCGATAGCGCGAAGTCACTTGTGGAAACCTCCCTGGGGCATTCCAACCACGTGACTGCCGGTGTGCTGGAAAAGAGGCAACGGATCGGGATTCCAAGAGCGCTCATGACGCATTCACTCTATCCGTTGTACTCAACCTTCTTCTCCGCCCTGGGCATGGAAGTCGTGTTGTCGGATGTGGACCCGCGGGGCGATCTGAAGTCGAACGCGGGTTTTTGCTTTCCCACGCAAATCGCCCATGGCGCGGTATTGGATCTCTCACGGAAAAAGTTGGAGCTGGTGTTCCTGCCACAGGTGACACGCATGCCTCACCTCAATTCCTGTCGTGAATGCTATCTCTGTCCTATCACCCAGGCTTGTCCATATTTCATGTCCAAAGCTTTTTCCGACATTCGCTTCCTTTCGCCGGTCTTGGATTTTGTGAACGGGTATGAGGCATGTGACGGTCTCGTCAATATGGCTGTGGCAGATTTGAATATGCCGCGCGAGCTGGCTCAGCAGGCCTGGCACGCGGCTGTCCAAGCGCAGACAGAAAGCGAGCGGGCCCTTCGTGATCTTGGGCAGTCGGCCCTCAAGGAAGCGGTGGCATCGGGCAAACCGGCGATTTTACTCGCCGGGCATAGCTACAGTGCCTTTACCCAGGAGGCGTCTCAATCGGTGGGGAAGAAGCTCTCCAGCATGGGGGTTCCTGCGATTCCAGCCGATTGCCTTGCGTCCATCGAAGAAGGATCGACGTCATGGCATTTTGCCAACCAGATTTTGAATGCGATGGCTGTGACCAAGAAGCATCCCAACCTGTTTCTGCTCTGTATCAGTAATTTTAGTTGTACCATTGATGCCTTTACCCACTCCGTGTTGTCCTCCGAGATGGGAGCCAAGCCCTATCTGATTCTTGAGATCGACGCGCATACGGCTGATGCGGGCGTGCAGACACGGTTGGAGGCCTTCCTGGACATTGTCCAGAATTATCGTGAGGCCCAAACCAGCTCCGGTAAACCGTTTGTCCCATCACGACTGACTCCTGAAGGCCAGATCCTTCGGGCGAATGGGGAACAGGTGCCACTGACTGATCCACGGGTGAAAATTTATTTTCCGAATTTCTCCGACTACCATACCCATGCGGCAGCGATGTCAGCCGGGTGGTTAGGTTTGCACGTCGGCGACATCATTCCACTGGATCGAAGCCAACTTGACCGGGGTCTCCAACACACATCGGGCCGCGAGTGCCTTCCTCTACCCATTTGTATTGGGCAGTTGCTTCAGGTGCATGAACAGCGCCGTCCTGGCGAGATTGCCGGCTTCTACATGATCCGTGGTGGGGCTCCCTGCGTGACCGATTGCTACATGGGGTATTTTGACAGGTTTATTGCCGAACAACGGTTGGCAGACACGTTTCTCTTCAGTCCTGGCCCGGAGAACAAGTACGGCGGATTTGACTTGGCCTCTCTCTCCAAGCATCTGTTGCCGACCATGCATGTGGCGGATATCCTCGTGGAGATCGAACAGGTTTTGCGGGTGGTAAGCACGCCTGAAAGCGTTGAC
>JAOUNC010000501.1 GCA_029881175.1 Nitrospirota bacterium
AGCCGCTGAGGCCTTTCATCAGGCTCTCATTCTGAAACCAGTCTATGCCAACGCCCATTATCATTTAGGTCTCGTGCGTCTTTGGCAAGGTCAGGAAGATGCCGCATTGGCCTGTTTTCAACGCTCGGCTGATTTGACCTTTAACCATGGGCGCGGTATGGCACCCGCCTTTGTCACCAAAGCCCGACTCAAACACGATTTCGAACAACTAGAATATGTGGCCGAACACGTTCCCAGCCTGCCCATTCCTCATGAGTATCGAAGCGCGTTGACAACCTTGTATCAACGGTTATCCCAGTCGTCACCGGATTCTATTTTCCTGAAACTCACCCCACAAGACCAAAACCAGATCGCCCCATCCTTCAATCGGCTTCTGTATATCCGCCACACCCCACGACTGGACATTCCGGCCGTCAACCCGAAGCTGGATGTTTCGGCCATTGAAACCCGATACTTCTCCACCAAACCAGAAGCCATGTTTGTGGATGACCTGCTGACCGAACAAGCCCTGACTCACATTCGATCCTTTTGCCTGGAATCCACAATCTGGAAGCGCGACTATCAAAATGGGTATAGCGGAACGTTTCTGGCCAACGGCTTTGCTTCCCCCCTACTCCTACAAATAGCGGAAGAACTTCGGACTCGCTTCCCTAAAATTTTCCAGCACCATCAACTTCAACAGGCCTGGGCCTTCAAGCATGACAGTGCCTTGCGAGGCTTAAATATGCACGCGGATGCGGCGGCCGTGAATGTGAATTTCTGGATCACCCCGAACGAGGCCAACCGCAATCCTGAATCAGGCGGGCTGGTGGTCTGGGATAAGGAAGCGCCCGATCATTGGGACTTTGCCGCATATAATGATCAGAAGAACAAACATAAAATTCAGACTTTCTTGGAAGAAAGCGGAGCCAAACCCATCACCATTCCGCACCGCCAAAACCGCGCAGTCATCTTTAACTCCAACCTCTTTCACGAAACCGACGTCATCGACTTTCACGACACCTACGAATGCCGCCGGATCAACGTGACCCTCCTCTACGGCCACCGCCAACAATCCCGTTAGTAAACGCATGCCATTACAGGAGAGAATGCATGTCGACACCTGCATGGAGGATGAACCTCCCCCTAGCAAGTTGGAGCTGATGGATATGACCAGAACGAAGTTGCCTGAAATGGGCAATCGAGGGATTTTTCGGAAGGGGGGGAAGGGGGGAAAGGGGGTGAACTACGGCTCCTTTTGAGTACGTTGTTGACTCTTTGGGCCACCCTGTTAAATTACCCCCCAGAAGGCAAAAGGCTTCAGAAACTAAAAAGAAAAATCGTGATATCAATACCTTCTTGCCAGGAAGATGGAGCGGGAATAATTGGGGGGGGTCTTGCAAGTGAAATATGTGCAAGGCATGTAAAGGGTGATGCAGTGAGGCAGGTGTCGGGCTGCTTCATACTTTGCTTTTGAGAGGGGCTTGATTCCTAAACTGGTATTTTTACAATAGCGTCACCTCCTTGGCTCAATGTGGGGCGGGGGAGGATTTTGTGTAAAAAGGAGACTGAATATGAAGATTACGGGAAGAGCCTTTTTTAATAAACGGACAATCTGCTGGATACAACGAACAGGATTCCTCGCTTTCGCCACGATTCTCCTCTCCGCCTGCGCACGCACCCCGGCTTATCTCTATGAGGCGGGCGAGAGGCCGATTCCTATCGGTATTGAAAATGAGATTCACCCCAAAATCACCACTCAAGATGAGGTATTGGCCATGCTTGGTGAGCCAGTTGCCCGTCTCAAATCGCAAACCAAAGATGGGCACGTTCATACGTGGACATATTCCTATATGGCTTTGCAGGGCACCCACATGGTCAAAGGTGAATCGCTCACTATCACGTTTGATGACAAAACTTTTGTCGTCACCAGTGTCCTTCGTGGCCCGATCTAATCAAAAGAGGAAAGGGGCATCCTAAGTCACCCTCATCAGACTTTCCACCTCTCACAAGCGCCTGAGACTCCTCACCGGTCGGGCTTTTTGTATTTACACAGCACTGCGTTGGGTTCTTCGAAGAAAACGGAGGAAAGATTCCATTGGAATTTTGTCCGAGGACGGAGGAAAGAAAAAGTGTGAAGAAAGGGCCC
>JAOUNC010000111.1 GCA_029881175.1 Nitrospirota bacterium
CAACTCGTGGCAGGATGGATCGTCAGGCGCATCAGCTCCAACACCTGTTCTCTGAATTGTGATAAATGAGCCTGCCCCACCTCGGTTAAATCCAACGCCTGTGCAATAATATCCGTTTCATCACTCTTGAGAACATGTTGGAGCAAAGCCACATGGTATTCACTGGACAGGCCGGTTAAGGTCAATAATTTCCCCACGACCTTGGCTTCATTCGCAAGCTCATGGGGTGTAGCTTTGACCAACACATTTCGATAGTTTGTAGGCGAACCCGCCTTCTCAGCTAAAGACGTGGGAACAGCCGTGGCCTTCAAGTATCGATCAAGACGAACCCCAAGCTTAGAATCTGATCCGGCAGGAATATTTTTCGCCTGCTCGATCATTTTTAACGTGAGGCTGACATCAATCGGTCGTTGAGCCACTCTGGCGTCAATGTCATCAAGGACCTGCTCCAGCAATCCTACAGCCGAGATTTCTTTCTCAATCATTGCCAATAATCGTCGCGCTTGCGCATAGACTTTGGGGCGAAGACGCGATTCTTCCGTTTCATTGCCATATAATAAATCGAGATTGAGTCCCATGACCGTTCGTAAAAACGACTGGGCCTGTTCTGCGGTAAAATTGGGATGGTCTGACTCGCCCGCTGCGATAGAGAGGACACGGAGTTCACTGAGAATTTCGACTGACGGGTACTGGCCTTCGGCACGAAGTCCCCCACCCACCAACTCCGGTAACAACCGTTCAGGATGTTCCCATGGCCCGGTATGAAATACCCCCCCGGAGTCAAACCGATGGGCCTGCCGCCGAACAAACTCCAGACCCTCATCGTTTTCGAATAGATCTGTGGCACGACGATAAAATTCCGTTTGGTATTTGGCTTTAACAAAAGCCTCCGCTTGTTCAACGGCATCAAGGGCATCAAGCAGTGCTTGCTCTTGCGGGCTACTCGCCCGAGAGTCAGATGGAGCCCCACCTTTGCGAGTCTCACTCATAGAAATCAACGTCCTCATATCGCTGCACGAGTTCCCGCAGAATTTCTGGATCTTCTCCTGCCAGAAAAACCGTTCCATAATGATTGCCGAATCCCACCCGCTCGGCCACCTTGGCCGTCACGGGTTCAAACATGGTATGCCGGTCCATATAGGCATGATTGGCCAATTCCTCAGGAAATTTGAGCTGATGGATAGAAGCTTTGCGTGGGTACACCATCAAATTGGCGGCAAAGATTTTGTGGTCTTGCTCCTTGGGAAAGAATTTATCCAGGACTGCCTTTGGTGTATTGGGATCAGAGCATAACAACAGGGCCGCATAAGGGTTAAAGCCATAGGCTTTCTGGATCAGTTCAAAAATGTGGCCACCGGGGACCCGCGCCGCCACTTCTCCAAAGTGCAATTCTCCTTCAGCATCCAGAAAATATTCCGGATGAATCATGCCGTTCACGATTCCAAAGGCTTTCATCAGTTTTTCAATCGCCTTCCGGATCTTCGGGCGAATTTTCGTGAGTCTAGGAGTTTCCGGCACGATTTGCGAATACCCGAGGTGCACATACTCGGTAATATTCATAAATTCTATCTTTCCCTTATGAATGAAAGCTTCCACTGAAAATTCCTGACCGGCCAAATGACTTTCGGCCAAGCAGGGAAAGGCGTCATCCGGAAGATCGGCGATATCTTGTCGGGAACGAACAAACACATGGCCCACACTCCCCGCCGCTGATAACGGTTTAAGATGCACCGGTTCTGGCGCCTCTTCCTGTAAGCGAAGCCTGGCCTCATTAATGTCTTCAAAAAAGGCTAAGGCTTCTTCTCGGGAATGCACCTCTTCGAACACACCCACCCGAATGCCGTTCATTTGGGCATTGCGTTTCATCATAGCTTTATCGCGAAAGAGCAGCGCGCGTTGAAAGGCACGAGGGTCTTTCAGCAGAACCGTATTGAGTTGTCCCGCCCATTCCACGGTTTCTTCATAAAGCGGCACCGCATGGCTCACCCCGCGTTCAAGCAGTTTTTCGGAGAGACGTTCGGAGTTTTGGTTGCGCATATAAAAATCCCATGTGACCACATCAATGCCATCTTCTTTGAGGGCAATATCAAAACCCTCGGGCACGACCGCCACAAAGGGAATATTATGCTCCTTCGCCGCTTCCATCGTTTCTAAGCTATACCCCAATAGCGCGACAGGGGATTTCTTTGCTTTAGACGTATTTTTTGCCACCGATGCTTTCGCCGCCATTTAGACCTCCTTTAAGGATGACATAATCGTATGATTCCCAATTTGGCAGGGGTATTCACGGAATGGACGGAATAGTCCATCAAAGAGGAATCATCATAAAAATTATTTGGAATGGTAAAGAAATGTTTGTTAGACCAGGTATTGGTACAGCTCGAATCCCTCTTCGTAGTAGGGCTTCAGCCAACCGGCGTTCCAATTTAGCACTTGTTCGCGAGTTGTCGCAAGACGTTCAAAGCCAAATCGGACGTATGCACGAGTGGCCCACGTCGCCTTCGGGTGGGCAATGAGTACCAAGCCACGTTTTCCCTCACTCGCAGCCTTATCACGCACATAACTAAGTAATTGCGGACCAAACCCTCTGCCGGTTTGATGATCATACACATAGATATACCCTATGTACGACATGTCTCCAACTGATTGTGTAGAGACGATCCCCACTGGTGCGCCTTCGTTTCTGCCGATATAAAAATTTCGCCGAGCAAACTCGAGTTCTCCCCAGGTTTCATCCACATCATGTTGAGCCATATCCTTCTCATCAAGAAACGGCCGATACCAATCGGCCGATGACCGAAGGATATTGGCTGCAATGACCATTTCATGGGGCTTAGCTGGTTGAATATCTAACTGAGCTGAATCCGTCCTCGTGTTTCCAACAACATCACGTTGACGGTCTTCAATAATTTCTAAAGAATTTCGCATACAACAATCCTCCACAGTGTTGGCTTTCAATTTTCATTCGCGTTTTTATTTTGGCATCGTTCTGCTGTCACTAAACGATGTTCTGTTATGTAAGCAGAGCAATACACCTAGGACTTTTGTCCTTCACTCCCATACTGCAGCTCGTTTAATTTCCGAAAACCCAGCGAGATACTTCCGTGAAGTTTTCGTTTTCAAAAACCGGGTGACTCATTAACAAACCGTCTTTGTGCAAGTTCAAACCATGGTGATCAAGCGCAACGGGGAAAATAGTCTTGGCTTGATTCCCGGAAAGTTTGAAACGTCTATACCTCTATACTAGACCTCACAGCGTTAAATTTAAGGGTAAATACTTGTGTAGCATTTTTCCTCATACCACATAAGTACCACTATAAAGCAAATAACATACCAGAAATAAAGTGTTGATATTAATGGTTTTTTTGAAAAATTTAATATAGCGGGCCTTTATTGTCCCAAATAATGGGACATGCTTGACTCATTCTAATTTTATGAGACAATGATGTCTCAATGTCAGATTTCTCTCCCATCGCCCTAATCAGTTCTCAGGAAATAGAAGAATTCCTGAGTAGCCAAGGAATTCATGTTCTAAGGCTTGCTGTTCCTACCCATATCGAGAGCGTGGAAGTTGGCCTCAATACCCGGCTGGTTGTTCTTGATGGTCAACATCTCGAAGATTCCCTCATATTTACTCTCATTCCAGCCATTCTAAAAAAATATTTGTATTTGGATATCTTGGTCTTCAAACCAGGTGCGGAAGCCAGTTATGTGCGAACCGTCCTGAGAGCCGGGGCCACTGATGTGCTGTATGAGGACTCCCTTGAAAAACTGACGAAAGCCATCATCACCATCCAGCACAAATACGATTCTTCTCCGCAAAAACTCGATTTTCGTGATGGTCAAAAGAAATCAAACAACTTTGAAGGTATTCTCAGCCGCAATAAAGCCATGTGGGATATCTTTCAAACCATTGCCCATACGGCCAATTCGGATGCCACGGTGCTCATTGTTGGAGAAACCGGTACAGGTAAGGACTTACTGGCGCGCGCCATCCATCGACAATCCGAGAGACCCGGCCGATTTGTGGCGGTGAATTGCAGTACGATTAGTCCTGAAATTATTGAGTCAGAACTCTTTGGGCATGAACGTGGTGCCTTTACCGGCGCCCATCAACAAAAGGAGGGCTTGTTTCGGTATGCCGATGGCGGCACGCTTTTTCTAGACGAAATCGGAGATATGCCAGTGCAGACCCAACTCAGCTTGTTACGGGTCTTACAGGAACAAACGGTCAGGCCTGTGGGCTCTCATCAGGAAGTCCCGATCGATGCCCGCGTCATCGCCGCGACCAATGCGTCCCTTTCCCATGCGGTTCAAAACGGTACGTTTCGAGAGGATCTTTTTTACCGGTTAGATGTCATTCGCTTAGAGGTGCCGCCCTTACGAGAACGCCCGGAGGATATTTTATTTTTATTCAACCATTTCCTCAAACAAGTCTGCGCCGATTATGAAATGGACCCTCCAGAATTAGACCAATCCTTTATCGATTTACTCGTGGAACAATCGTGGCCGGGAAATGTGCGGCAACTGGAAAATCTCACTCAAAGGCTCGCATTAAAAGGACACACCCATGAATTAACCGCCGAGGATCTGAACGATGTGTTATATGCCCAGGACATTCCAGGATCCTCTACCACTCTCTCTGCCCCTGAAACCACACCCGCGGACGACCCTCTTGAAACTACAAATGGCCATTCTTTATCCATCGACCCAACCCAGACCATCTCAGATTTTCTCCACCCACGCCTCACCACTTTAGAAAAAGAATATTTAGAATCCGTCTTGGCCAAGAACAATGGTCGAATTAATGATAGTGCTAATCAGGCGGGCATGAGCCGACGAACACTCCATCGCAAGCTCAAGGCGTACAATATCGACAAGCACCAATTTCGAAACAAGAATTCAAAGTCAGGGTTGTGAGTCTACTCGCCAAATAGACCTCCACACAAAGAATGACTCTGGTTAAGAGTCGGTGTACCGCTCTCGAAGATAGCTCAACAAATCGGCAACATGGTCGCGGTCACCCACTGCCTTACGCAGAAGATCCGGCGTCTCATAGAGATGCCCCTGGCGATGAATCCGTTCCCGCAGAACATTTACAATAGGCGCGAAATCTCCCTGTTCAATACGGTGCTCTAAATCAGGGAAGCATTCGCATAAGACAGCAAACAGCGACGCCGCATAAAGGTTGCCCAACGTATAACTCGGGAAATAGCCAAAAGCCCCGCCTGCCCAATGGGCATCCTGCAACGCACCTTCTGCATCATCCCCTGGTCGAACACCCAGAAACGCCTCACTTAACCGGGCCCATTCGGCTGGAATTTCTTCAACAGTGATTCGCTTTTCAAATAAGGCCAGCTCCAATTCAAACCGTAATATAATATGCAGATTGTAGGAAATTTCGTCTGCAAACACCCGAATACTTCCTGAAGTCACACGAGTTGAAGATTGGAAGACTCTTTCCGGATCGAAGGTTCGGCCAGGAAAATGTCGGGCAACCATTGGCTGCAACCACCGATAAAACGCCCGGGATCGTCCAATCATATTTTCCCACAGACGTGATTGCGATTCATGCATGCCCGTTGACGTGGCTGCAAATACCGCCGAACCTCCCTGACCTTGCGGAATGCCCTGTTCATAAAGGGCATGTCCCATCTCATGCATCGTGGCGGCTAATCCGCTGAGCAAATCCCGTTCATGAACATGCGTGGCAATACGCACGTCGCTACTCCCCACCCGACAAGAGAAGGGATGTTCCGCTTCATGCAATGCACCTTGCGTTGTGTCGTACCCGACCGCTCGAATCACATCTTGATGTAAGGCTAATTGCTTGGATATCTCAAACTTTTCATCGAATGCACACGATCCTTGCCTGCCTAACGCTTGTTGTCGGATAAGAGTCAACCCCTTTTGCAACGTGCCAAACATCAGTCGTAAATCTTTTACTGTCGTCCCGGGATCATAATCTTCGAGAAGCACATCATACGGATGTCGATTGGGATCAATCGCGGTTGCCCGCTCAAGGGCCAGATCCAGGTTTGTTTGCAGACTCTCAGAAAATCGTCGATAATTTTTATCTTTTTTCGCCTCCCCCCATGCTGCGACGCCACTCGCGCTTGCATTTGCAATCCTGCTGGCCAGTTCTGACGGCACACGAACCGCACGCGCATAGAGTCGACGCATATTCCGAACGCCCGCTTGTTGCTCTAGGGTTAACTTGGGAAGAGCCGCCACTGCCTCAATGAGTGCACCGAGTCGAGTAGAAGTGCTTCGTTCGTGGTAGAGCCGTCCGATCAGCTCACTCTGCTGGGCACGGCCTCCTGCTGAACCTGAAGGCATGAACACTTGCTGATCCCATCCCAGCAATCCTCCTATTCCCGCCAACGTATCCAGTTCAAAGATTTCCTGCGAAAATTCATCCCAGACATCAGCGGGCATACACCATTCTCCTGTTTAAAGATAAAAGATTAGTGCGGCGAGGAGGGAATGCTACCGGAACGTGAATATTCCAAGTCGCGTGTTCTTCAACGTTGGTGAAACGCCATTCGGAGATTCTCCCCCGCTTCCTGTAAAACCTGATCCGTTTTGGCAAAGGCAACACGCACAAGACGCGATCCCAAATCGGTAGCCTGATAGTAAAATGCACTCCCTGGAACCACCGCCACTTTGGCTTCGGCAATTAGCCGCTTGGTAAAGGATGAGGAATCACCTTGATGTTCCCAGGGGGCAAAGCCGGCGAGAAGATAGTAGGCCCCCTGTGGGGGGTAGGGCTCAAATCCACTTTGAGTCAGCATCCGTACGGTCAGGTCCCGCCGCTGTAAAAATACCGCACGAAGCTCGGCATAGTAGGTCTCGGGTAATCCCAACGCCGTGACCGCAGCATATTGAAACGGGGTTGGGGCACAGATGGTGAGATAATCGTGCACCGTGCGAATCGCAGCAGTGACTTCAGGCGAAGCCAACACATAGCCCAACCGCCACCCCGTTGCGGCATAAATTTTTGAGAGGCCACCTGTGATCACCAAACTCGTCCAATTTGGGGCCAGAGTGGAGGGGGCAACATGTCGAGAGGGTTCGTAGTACAAATGGTCATAAATTTCATCGGTCACGACATAGATACCATGCCGGTCGGCCAGGTTCAGGATCGCCAACAATTCCTCCTTCGTAAAGACGTGTCCGGAAGGATTGTGTGGTGTATTCAGAATAATGGCCCGTGTTCGTTGATTGATGGTGGATTGAAGTTCATCAAGAGGCAAAGCGTAACCGGGAGGACGGAGAGTGACGAACCGCGGCGTTCCACTCGCAAAATACACCGCCGGCACATAATTTTCATGCGCGGGTTCGATGACAATCACTTCATCCCCCACTTCGACGAGCGCCAGCATGGCCGCCACGATCGCTTCTGTCACTCCGCACGTAATCGTAATCTCCGTCTCCGGGTCCACCGTCAAACCATGTCGTTCTTTCACATGCCGGGCAATCGCTTCCCGCAACTCTGCCAAGCCCCAGGTCACTGAGTATTGATTATGGTCGTGGTTAATGGCGTCAATCGCGGCTTGCTTCACGGCAGGGGAAGTCGGGAAATCAGGACGACCTTGGGCCAGATTAATCGCCTGATGCTCCAAGGCAATTCGCATATTTTCACGAATTTGGGAGGGGCCAATAAGATGTAATCGGGAGGGTGATTTGAACATACTTGGCTTAAACCCGTGACCACGAAATCACGGGGCGGTTTGCATTTACCGATTCAAAACAAAAAATCATTTTCATGGAAAGGATTCCGCAAGAAGATCGCCAACTGAAGAAACAAATACCTGACTGGAGTCCATCGCCCATGCTCACCACAAATCTAAAACCAATGTCTCAAACGTTACACAATAGAAGGCAGAGTGACCGGTGAAACATCCACCGAAACGGTAGGCGTGTGATGGCCTCCTCCAACCATGAAGCCATTGATCGGGCTCACATCACCATAATCACGTCCCCAAGCAAGAGTGATGTGTTCGTCGCTAGGAATACAATTATTGGTAGGATCGAAGTCTATCCAGCCCATGCCGGGACACCAGACAGAAAGCCAGGCATGCGAGGCGTCGGCTCCGACGAGTTTTTCCTGTCCTTCCGGCGGATGCGTTAGGAGATAGCCGCTAATATACCTAGCGGGCAGTCCCAAGCTGCGCAAG
>JAOUNC010000502.1 GCA_029881175.1 Nitrospirota bacterium
GGTTGGGGTTTCGAGGAGGGCGTTGAGACAAAGCGCTAAGCATCCCAATCCGCCAGTGAGCGGGGTTCGGTCTGTCTGACAGCTACGATTGTTGGCACATTGAACCAGTCTCGGTAGGCTGGGATCAAGTGGAAGGGGTTGAAGTAAAAAGAGGGTGAGATGTCCGGTCTCCCCGGTGGAAAGAATCGCCAGGCGTTGCCGTTGGTCGTCTTCAAAAATGACAGCTTGGGGGGCTGGGGCGACGAACGGTTGGGCAACGGAAAGGACGGTGAGTGGAATAGTTTGAACAATGATGTTGTCAGGTGGCCTGAGAGGGCGATTGCTAAATCGAAGGTTCAGGTCAGTGAAGGCTTCTGGCACAGGTGTATTTTGGGTTGTTCCTTCATTGGCATTGGCGAATGCGTGGGTGGCCCACATGACCAACACGAGGAAAAAGAGGACTCTCATGATTGTTTTCGGAATGGCACGGCTCAAAGACGTAAATTTCTACGGATTATTAAGGAAACATCTGTTTGCACGACTGAGATCGCTGAAAGTATACGTGATCACTTAACCATCTGGAAAATTTTGAACGTTTTTGAGGTGTTTTGTCGTGATGCCCCCCGGTTATCACCCGATGGCTTGGCTATGATGCCAGCGAAGCAACTTGGCTATTCAATTGACTTTTTCCTCTATCGGTCTTAAGATGTTTCCCTTATTTGTTAGACTAAGGAGAGTGATCTATGAAGGTGATTTTGCAGGAAAATGTCGAGGGGTTAGGGTATTTGGGCGATGTGTTAACGGTGGCAAATGGGTATGGTAGGAATTATTTGTTGCCGCGGAAGAAAGCGGTTCTTGCAGAAGAGCGGCAGGTCAAATTGTTACAGCATGTTAAACGACAAATCGACCAGAAAGCCAAGAAAGAGCTAGAGGCCTTAGGTGATATTGGCAAGCAAATGTCCAATGTTTCTCTCACCTTCGAAGTTCAAACCGGAAAGGACGATAAATTGTTTGGCTCCGTCACTTCAATGGATATTGCCGAACAATTAGCCGCCAAAGGTATTGAAGTGGATCGCCGGAAAATTCAATTGCCGCACCCCTTGAAAGAATTGGGCACATGTAAGGTTCCCGTCAAGCTTCATCGAGATGTCGTGGCGAACATTACGGTTACCGTTGTGAAACAGGCGAGCGAGGAGCCGGTTGCCGAAGCACCGGCGGCCAGTGAAGACGCTTCTGTGGGATCTACCGAGACCGAATAAGTCATGCGTCATTCAGTCGGGACATTAAAAGCGATTCGTGACACCGATTATGAGGTGTATGCGGCTATTCGCTCCGAGGAAAAACGGCAACGGGAAAATCTGGTACTCATTGCATCAGAAAATTATGCCAGTCCCGCCGTCCTTGGTGCGCAAGGCTGTTTGATGACCAATAAATATGCGGAGGGCTATCCGGGGAAACGGTATTACGGCGGGTGTGAATATGTCGATGTGGTTGAAGAACTGGCAATCGCCAGGGCCAAAGAACTCTTTGGCTGTGAGCATGTCAATGTCCAGCCGCATTCCGGGTCGCAAGCCAATATGGCCGCCTATCTCGCAGTCCTTAAGCCTGGGGACACGATTTTGGGGATGGATCTGGCGCATGGTGGCCATTTGACTCATGGGAGTCGTGTGAGTTTTTCAGGGAAAATCTTTCAGTCGTTTTCCTATGGCGTTGATCGAGAAACTGGAATGATTGATTATGACGCTGTCGAGCGGCAAGCCCAGGAAGTCCGGCCACGAATGCTGGTCGTCGGGGCCAGTGCCTATGCGAAGATTTTAGACTTCCCTCGTTTTCAAGCCATTGCGCAATCGGTTGGAGCCTATTTATTGGTCGATATTGCGCATATTGCCGGTTTAGTGGCCACGGGCCTTCATCCCAGCCCTGTTCCCTATGCCGATTTTGTGACGACGACGACGCACAAGACTCTCCGTGGCCCACGCTCGGGAATGATCATGTGTAAGGAAGAGCATGCCAAAGCCGTTGATAAAATGATTTTTCCAGGAATTCAAGGTGGGCCGTTGATGCATGTGATTGCCGCCAAGGCTGTGGCCTTTAAGGAAGCTCTGGCTCCAGGGTTTACCACCTATCAAAAGCAAGTGTTGGC
>JAOUNC010000112.1 GCA_029881175.1 Nitrospirota bacterium
TCCGCCCCAGCGTGAATCGCATCGAACGGCGTTAACGAACGTTGATGTTCATGGGTATCCTGCCCCGCCGGACGCACACCCGGCGACACAATGATCGCCTCTTCACCGAAACGATCCCTGAACATTTTGACATATTTCCCCGAGGCAATAAGGCCATCACACCTCTGAGCCATCGCCATCTCAGCTCGCCACAACACATACTCATCAAGCGTGGCAAATCGGGCACCATTCCCGGTTTCGCACTGTAACAATCCCAACTCTTGCAGATCCTTCTCACCCCAACTGGAGAGTAACGGAACGGTCAGAATTTTCAGCGAATGATCGCCTCGGCCTAACACCGCAGCCTTGGCGGTGGCATGATTACCTAAAATCGTTAAAAACTCGACGCCCAAATCGGCTGCCAAATTCACGGCTCGACGAACAGTTTCATCAATATCGTTCATCTTCAGATCTAAAAATATCCGACATTGCCGCGCCCTGATCTCCTCCAGAAACTCCCGATTGACCGCTAAAAACAACTCCAACCCAATTTTATAAAACCGGACCACTCCCTCCAAATCATCAAGGTATTTCCTGGCCTCTTCGACCGACGGGACATCCAGCGCCACGATGAGACGATGATCTACCGAAAGAGATGGATTCGACATATGACTCATGACCGACAACGGCTTACACCTCCCACATAGAGATCAAAAAGACCCGTAGTTCCCTCAACAACGATTTCTCTCCAAAAACGTTTCAAGCCTGCCACAAATGCCTCTCTAACTCAAGAACGAACATCTATTCCGCTTAGCCACATTAAACCAACTAGGCTTTACCGACGCATGGCGCCAACAAACCTCAAGCCACTCACAAACGGACTAGCCGCTTTGTAATTAGCTCCTTAGCTTATTCCATGTCTACTTTTAGAAATTACCGGGGAGGAGAGAGTGAAAACGTAGAGTTTTGAATAGGCTATGGCTGGGGGACCAGGAATCGAACCTGGGTTCTTAGAACCAAAATCTAATGTCTTGCCCCTAGACGATCCCCCAACCGAGACTGCACTGTAAAACGGAGGCCCACAGGCCGTCAAGATCATTCGACGCTAATATACCTGTCCATAGACAATCCAATGTCGATCATCAGGCACATCCACCATCAAACGACTCAAATTCAGTTCGGCCAATTGTGCCGCCACTTCATCTTCGGTAAACGCCGCCAACAAGGAATGGAAGAAATCCTTCCGCAATTGCTCAGGTTCTCCAGCGGCCTGTTCATTCACAATCGCCTGTGCGGCTTCAGAATTTTCCGGACGAAGCAGATCCATGACCAGAATTGTGGCACCAGGCTTCAGCAATGTTTTGAGGGAATACCAAAATCGCAAGGGGTTCGGGACATGATGGACCAAACTATTGGAAATCATCGCATCGGCTGGAGGAGACAACTCCACATCCTGAAAGCGTTGACAGAGAAAATGAATGCGATCATCCAATCCAGCCTTTTTCACAGCCTGCTCCGCATAGGCGATCATCGGCTGAGAGGCGTCAATACCCGTGACCCGGCACGAAGTATGACGGCGAGCCACACGAATGGGAATATCTCCTGGACCACAACCCAGGTCCACGATATGAGGATGTTCCAGATCAGGATACAGCGTAAAAAACTGATCGACGAACCCTTGGTTTTCTTCTTCGAAATCAGCCTGAGCATAGGCCAGGACTTGCTCGGGATCTTCCATGACTTCCGGTTCAAGCATCCGTTCCATCATGCCAATTTCTCCTTAGTCACATTTTCCAGCCAGATCCGGTCGCCTTGCCGCACCTTCCCCTCCGAAAGCACTCGGGCATACAGTCGACTCCAGCCTGGATGCCGCCGGTGATCCATGCGGGAAAAGTCGCCCTTCTGAAACCATTGGGCATTGCGCCGGCAGGGCTCACAGAAGCTGGTACAGGCAATGCGAACGTCTTCCCCAATCCTCATATGAACTCCAGGCTGAATATGCACCCAATTCAGGCCGGTGATTGTGAAATTCTCACCGGAGGCTCCTGGGAAAATCGTATGTCCCTCTTGCCGTAAGGCTTCAATCACCTCAAATGAATAGACACAGATGGCACGATCAGGTCCACCGTGTAAGACCTTATTACGATGTCCATCACTGCGTATGCCATTCACCGAAACCCAGGCTTCCACCAACGGCAACTTCGGAAGTCCACCTTGTGAAGCATTGATTTGATAAAGATAGGGGAATGAATCCATGGAGACTCTAGGAAACAAAAAAATGATTTCGGAATCGTAGCCAGCCCTGGAACAATGGGTCAAGCAAGAAGCGACAGGGATTTGAAAATCTCCTATTGCTTTGAAAGGACTCGTTGAATAAAGGTGTCAATCTCTCGAAAATATGGTTCCCCGCCAACAAACGGCACGTCATTATGCTCGGCTCCTGAAACCACATACCACTGCTTTGGCTTATGGGCCGCATCAAACACCTGCCTTCCCAAGGCCATCGGCACAATCGAATCCCGTTCTCCATGAATCACCAGCAAGGGAACGTGCAACGCATCAACTTTTTCCGCAAGGTTGAATTCCATATCCATGAGCCATCGAGCTGGCACGCCCCAAAAATGTTCGTCGGACATGGCCTGAATAGACGGGAACGCCCCTTCCACAATTAACCCGGGGACAGGGCGTTTCACGGCCACTTCTCCTGCCACCGTTGCGCCTAACGAACGACCAAAGAGTATCAGGCGCTCAGAGGCAATCCGTCGTTGATGAATGAGATAGTCATACGCGGCCAGGGCGTCCTGATAGAGCCCGACTTCTGATGGCACTCCCGTACTTCGCCCATACCCACGATAGTCAAAGATAAAGAGGGAAAATCCGCGTTGATAGAGTTGGCGCATATTTTCTACACGATGACTCACATTGCCCGCATTACCATGACACCAGAGCAAGACAGGGCTAGTCGGTCCGGACTCGACAAACCAGCCAAAGATTGTGACCACCTCATCAACGGGAAGCCAGACCTCTTCCAAGGGCAGGCCGCTCAGTTGTGCCCAATTCCGATCCTCCCAAGGTGAGGGTTGAAAGACCAAAAAGGTTTCAAACATACGTCGATACTACCAAGAACAATGGGGTCACCACACGGATGCAATTTTGCGCGATAGGGAACTTCATGTACAATTGCCCCTTTGCGTTTTAGCAGAAGGTGGAAAAGACACGCATGGCCACATACGCCATTGGAGATGTTCAAGGATGCATGGGCGCCTTGCGCCGCCTCCTGGACCACATCAAATTTGATCAGACCCAAGACCGCTTGTGGTTCGTGGGTGATCTGGTCAATCGCGGTCCTCACTCACTGGAAGTCTTGCGTTTTGTGAAGCAACTGGGTTCATCGGCTGTGGCGGTTTTGGGAAATCATGATATCCATCTTCTCGCGTTGTGGTGCCACATGACTAAGCCTGGGCAAAAAGACACCTTACAACCCATCTTGTCCGCACCCGACGCCGACGAATTGCTCCACTGGTTACGCTTTCGGCCATTACTCCATACTGAAGGCGGGCATGTCATGATTCATGCCGGAATGCTGCCATCATGGACCTTGGCCCAAGCCAAGACCTTAGCACAGGAAGTCGAGGAAGCCTTGCAACGCGACAACTTCCAAGAAATGTTACCGGCGATTTACTTTCGAAAAGCCTCCGCACCCTCTGCCAATCTGAGCATAGAAGAACGGCTGGGCCTGACGACCAATGTCTTGACTCGGCTGCGCGTGTGCACGAAGGCAGGCGTTCCAGATTTTTCATTCAAAGGTCCGCCCACAGAGGCTCCGCCTGGCTATTTCCCATGGTTCCGCATTCCCGATCGTGCCACCAAAGACGAAACGATAATTATTGGTCATTGGTCCGCATTAGGCATCGTCCAGGAAAAACATCTGGTGGCATTAGATGGCGGCTGCGTGTGGGGCCGAGAATTAGTCACCATGCGGCTGGAAGATCGGCAAATTTTCCGTGTGCCCTGCTCCACTTAAACCATTCTTCCTTTTCTCACCCCATCACAAATAGATCACCTCACCCCCCTCCTAAAGGCAAAAGACTTTCAGCTTTTTTCAAAGCCAATCTTCAAACGGTTTCTCAATTTTGTATCTAAACAGATAACATGTTGTATCTCTTTAGATAACCTTTCCATATCTCTTCTCCTCGTTTCACCCCAACCGGCTTAGGGGAAACAATCCCTAAAAACCTGATAATCCAGCTATTTTTCAAGGAATTTCTTTAGCAGTACTTAACGGCATTAGTCTTGCTGTAAGTCCTCTTTGAAAGAGATCTCATTGTTTCTCAGATACCCCGAACTACTGACTCAAGAATGAAAAAAATAACGGGTGATACCCAGAGCCCTCGAACAGACGCCTTTTTTATTGTTTATTAACCAGGAGTTCCATGGCTATGAACATTCAACAATCCCGGCTGACAAAGACTACCCTCAAACAACCCGGGACGCCGGTTCGAAAATACAAACGGCGTCATACGCGCATTCATCTCGACTCGCTTAAACCCACACCCACGAACTTTCTTGATGGCTCACTTTCGGAATGCCCCAAATGCCAAGGATTCGTATTTTTCGAAGCGGGAGAAACGACGAGGCAAACAATCATCCGATGCCTCAATTGTGGATGGCAGCCGCATTATCAGGCCCCAAAAATCCAGGAAACCGAAGCAGCCCGCACCATGCGAACCCTCACCAACCAATTTGTTTCGGGGTGCGATTGGGATCGACTCCCGATTGGTTGGTAAGAACGTCATTGAGATCAGCTTATGAGACTCAGTTATCCAGGCTTCGTAGGATAGAAGTCCGTGCTAAGTAGCGTGCCTTTGCACGAAGGCTCCATCTCGAAAAGTTAGCCTTTTCGCTTTCCTCCCCCAAGACATTCTCCCCTGGCTTCAACCATACTTCTCTTGGTCAGTTTCCTCGCGCCTCTACATTAGACCCCCTTCACAAGAACCAGGTACCATCCTTGCTTCTTAAATAGATGACGGTGTGTCATTGAAGGGGAAAGTACGTGGTCGGCGCAAGAGGAAGGGCTACAATCTCTCCTCCCGATCTCACAAGCGCTCTAAAAAGAATAAGCATCACCAACGAACCAATTGTCTCATGAACAATACCTTCTACAGATTCCCAGGAATTTTATTCTGGGTGAAGCATGTCTGGCTGGTCTTGTGTGTGGGCGCTTGCCTCATTGTTCCCGCCCACGCCTATGCCGAGGATATCGCCATTCTCAAATCTGACGAGATTGTGGCCTATTCTGAAGCCATTGAGGCCTTTAAACGTGCGCTTCCTTCATCCTTCCACGTCACCTTGGAATACAATCTCCAAGGAGAAATGGCCAAAGGTCGAAGCCTGGCTCGAAGGATTCGCGCCTTTAATGCTCACGTCGTCTTGGCGGTAGGCCTCAAAGCTGCTCTCGCCGCCAAACTGGAAATTCTAGACATCCCCGTTATTGTATGCTTAGTGCTGGACCCTGAAAAATATGACATTCCAACTAGTAACATGGTTGCCCTCTCGTTACAGATTCCCTTTGACCAACAACTCAAAACCTTTCAGAAGCTCGCCCCCCAGATCTCCAGAATCGGCGTGCTGTTCGATCCACAGAACACACAAAGGCAGAGGGATCAACTAGAGCAACGCGCCAGAACGTTGGGGCTAACGCTCGTTGCCCAGGAAGTACATTCAGAGCAAGAGGTATCCAATGCACTGAAATCTTTGAAAAGCACAGTGGAAGCCCTGTATCTCCTTCCCGATAGTACGGTCCTCACTGAAAACACCTTGGACTTCCTCATCAGTTCAACGTTGGAGGCCCATATTCCTCTCATCGGTTTCTCAGCTGACCTCGTACACAGCGGGGCCACGACCGGCGCCTATCTCAATTATGCCGACCTGGGGCGACATGCCGCGAGCCTGGTTCCAAGTGTACTCGCATCGACGGCTTCATCGGTTTTGGGCACGATGATCCCGCCAGATGTGATCCACCACGCTATCAACGTCAAGTCGGCGCAGTATCTGGGATTACTGCTCACTCCAGATAATTTGAGATCCTTTGATGAACACTATTAAAGAACATAATCCCAAACAACCGCCTTCTCGCTTAACCAAGTCGGTTGAAGACGTTCCGAGATTTCTTAGCCTTCGGGCGAAATTCTCTCTGTTTGTCAGTCTGGTGATCATCCTGGTGTGTACAGGGTTGAGTGGCTTCCTCATTCAACAGGAGGCCAAGATCATGACACGTTCGTTACTCAACACCGGAACCATCTTGGTCAAAACCTTGGATAAGGTCAGTCTCAACCGTTTGATTATCCACGATACGGACTATTTAGGAAAAATGTTGGAAGGACCTCTGGCTGCCCCAGAAGTGGTGTATGCCATCATTCGGAATCAGGATGGTCAGGTATTAGTCAGCCAATCCAAAGGCCTTCTCACCAACGCCTCTAAAGTTATCCGCGATCATAGCCACCCCCTTCTTCCCGATGACACCCATACCACGTCATTGTTTTCTCAACCACAAGATGTCTCCGCCTCAGAGTACCCGTTGGTAACGATACTCCACACCGTAGACTTCGAAGGGACCATTGTACTAGAGCCTTCTCACGAGAACGCCACGCCACGCTCATGGGCAGCCTCCAAGGAAACCATTTACGACTTTGCTCTCCCAGTCTATCGCCAGCCTCGCCCCTCAACCACGCTAGACCTGCTCTCTTCAGAAACTCTTGGCCTCTCCCCCATCGCGCCACAAGGGCCAGCGTCCATCATTGGAATTATTCAAGTGGGTATTTCCACAACCCACATGCAGAATGCCTTAAACAAGACCGTGTGGAATATTGGCCTTCTCACCTTCGGCATTATTGTGGTCGGAATTGGACTGACCCTTCTTTTGACAAACCGCATTACGACTCCCATGCGGGAGCTTGCAAAGGTCGCGCACCAAATTGCCGAAGGCAATATGGACGTTTCGGTCTTACCCGATACGCAAGATGAGGTGGGACAACTGACCCACAGTATTAATCAAATGGCTGCGGGCCTTCAACAACGCGAAATTGCCATCACCACATATTTGAATACGATTACCAAACACGTGACACAACTCAGTACGTTGCACCAAACCGGCACCATCATTACCTCAACCCTAGACATGGACAAGCTCTTTGCCATCGTGCTCAAACTGCTTCAGAAAAATCTCGAATTTGAGCGAATGATTCTCATCCTCTACAAACCGGAGCAACACAAAGGCATGCTAACAGAAGTTGTTGGCCTTCCCTCTGACCTCGAACAGCAACTGAAAGGCTTTGAATTTCCCATTGCGGCAGGGAGCCTTGATGAGACACTGTTGATCCAGGGACTCCCGGTTCTTGCGTATGACCTGGAAGAGGTCGCCCCTCGTATGAACCCGACAATTCTCCCCTTATGCCGGCAAACAGGAGTGATTTCTTTTGTGTCCGCTCCGCTCATCAGTCATCAACGAATTTTGGGGTATCTCAGTGGCGACAAAGGCCACTCCCGCTGCACCCAAGAAGACTTGGATCTGTTAGTCACCATTGCTAGTCATGTCGCCGTCGCCATCGATAACGCCCGAACCTATCTAGATCTAGAAACACTGGCCGAAAGTCTGGAACAGCGAGTGGTGGAAAGAACCGAAGATTTGCAGGCAGCCAATGAACGGCTGAAAGAGCTGGATCAACTGAAGTCTGCTTTTGTCTCAATTGTGTCGCATGAACTCCGTACACCCATGACATCCATTAAAGGATTAGTGGAAAACATGATGGATGGGCTGACCGGGACACTCAACGAGCGACAATCTTTTTATTTAAGTCGAGTGAAACATAACATTGAACGTCTGACACGCATGATCAATGACCTCTTGGATCTGTCGCGCATTGAAGCAGGAAAAATGGAGCTTCAATCCAGTCCGGTCAACCTGGGTAGTTTGACGAGGGAAGTGGTTGAACTCTTACAGCCTCTGGCTCAAGAACGCCATCTGACATTTCTCCCCAAGATCATTGACCCGATACCCCTCATTCAAGCTGATCGCGACAAACTCATTCAAATACTGACGAACTTGATCATGAATGCCATCAAATTTACCGAACCTTCTGGCACCGTAACCGTAGAAGTATGCCAGCAGGAGGATGGGTCCGTGAAA
>JAOUNC010000113.1 GCA_029881175.1 Nitrospirota bacterium
AAAACGGCAGTTGCTGTGATGAAACACCACCCATGCTTCGACAGGCTCAGCACGAACGGTTTTTGAAGTACTCACCTAATTGGTGAAGTGTCCGTTCGCCCTGAACAGCCTGGGGAGCGGGCGTGTCGAAGGGTTGCATACCTACCAACCCCGTTTTTAGAATAATACCAGTCGCGCTCAAAGGCGAGCGGTATCAATGAACCCCAGCTATCTGGCTGCAAAACATACAGACACCTGTGAACAGTGTTGCCACAGCCTGACTCACCACACAATGGAATAGGGGGCTGTTGAAAAAATCCGCCAGCGGCGTTCCCTGCCTTCGCGCTCGCCGCTGAAGCCCGCTTTGGCGCGCACGCGGCCGTAGCGGCTCCAGGCCTTCGTTGCCGACGCTACTTCGGCGGAGTAGGCTCGGCGCAGGTAGGTCACCAGTTTTTCGTGCTCACGTACTGGAAGTACGCTCCGCGCGCAAAACTGGCTGCGGCCTTCCCTTCGACAAAGCTCAGGCCATGTTTCCTTGAACACCCCAGATGCCTCAGGCACTTAACGCGTCTGTGGGCGTATTTGTCCTTTAAAAAATAATTATTCAACACTTCCAATAGCTTCGTGATTCACGCTCGCCAGGATCACGAAACTATCAGTCCCATTCAGCGTGATGCGGTATTTCAAGTATCGAGCAACATTTTTTTGTAGCATTCATCGGCACTGGGTGAATAGGCCAGTCAAGGAGTAGCAAAAGAATTCTCGCCTCTGGTACAAACCGAAAACTTCAGCCTTTTTTGGGGAATCAGTTCTCTTGATTCCTATGGGGCGTGAATATTCATGGAGGCACTTGTGAAACCATCCCGTGTACTTTTTTTCGCGTCTTTTGCTTTAGTGTGTGGATCAGGGAGCTTACTTTCCCCCGTCATCGCCACAGAACCACCCAGTCACTCAGTCACCCTCGGATCCAAATACATTATTGAGCATAAGGGGATGCAGACGACTGGTCCAATGGCACAACTGGCAAAAGACGGAACTCTGCATCTCATATGGGGCGGAGAACAACAAAAGGACCGTGGAGTGTTTTATCTACACGTCAAACCCAAGCAGGAGCATTTCCCCGATCCGGTTAAGATCAGCCCCGCCTCGACACCCGCCGCCACACTCCATGAGCCACCGGCTTTAGCGTTAGGCAAAAAAAACGACGTCTATATCACCTGGACCACTCCTCACCCCAACGCCATGGGGAAACTGTTTACCAGCCTCCTTCTGTTGAGCCGCTCACTTGATGGCGGACAGACCTTTCTCCCGCCCGTGCGAGTCAACGACGACGAGGCGATCACCGGCCATTCCTTTGATCACGTGACGGTGAGTCCGAACGGTTCTGTGCACATCACCTGGCTGGACAATCGTGAAGGGAAAAAAGATCCAGCGACCTATACCAGCATGTCCCATGACCAAGGCCTTACCCTGTCCCCTAATCTCAAGCTCGACGAACCCACGTGTGTGTGTTGTCGGACGTTTGCCACCACGGCACCGGACGGCACCGTGTATGTGGCCTGGCGAAAGATTTTTCCTGGAAGCATCAGAGAAACTGTGGTGGCCCGCTCAATTGATGATGGACAATCGTTTTCACCATCCGTGATTGTTGGTCATGACCAATGGGCCTACGAAGGGTGTCCACACCGCCCGGCTACCATGGGCGTCGACCAACATGGAAGGCTATATGTCGCCTGGTACACGGAAGGCCCGGATGACTCCCCTGGAGTGTATTTTTCCTATTCAGACGATCAGGGAGCAACCTTTACCCCGAGGCGGCAATTGAACCTATCCAAAGGCACATTCCCGGATCACCCTCAACTGGCCGTGAACCAACATGGTCAGCTCCTCGTCGCCTGGGAAGAACAATCGCCGGTTCGCCGCGAAGTGGTCTTGAGTACATCTCTGGATCGAGGGCAAACCTTCAGCTCTCCACAAAAATTAAATACGAAAAAATCCAAAAGCCCTGCGGTGGCCCTCAACGATGAGGGACAAGCCGTGATGACCTGGTTAGAACAAATCGCCTTTCCTGCATGGAGTACGGTTGTCCAACCGCTCACCCTGCCCGCTTCGTCAACAGCTCCTGGCACTCCCCAGTAAACCACTTCCCGCTATGTTCAAGGTGATTCGGTCTCTTTCTTTTCTGTTCGCAGCCCTCCTTCTCACCACTGTGGTGACCGCAACGGTATGCCAAACGATCCATAGCCAATTCCATAAGGCTCAGGACCCAAGCGAAGGCCCCTCGGCGCCACTCCATACGGTGCTTTGTAACTGGGTGTGTCACATCAGCCACCTGACGGCGACCGCTCAAACCAGTGCCTTCCCTGGAGAATCACTGGTCAAAACATGGAGCCCTCTCTTCCTATTCTCGGCCTTGCTGAGTTCGTTGACTGTTCGTCTCATCACATCTGCCCGTGCCCCACCTTCCTCTTTTGTGCTCTCCTCATTGTGACTCAACACCTTTGATTGGGCAGCGTAAGCCCTTTCAACTGACCCATTCGACCTGATCCACCCACGGTAACTGGCCGCGTATGACCAGTTGCCCTGAATAATCTTGTTCACCTTTTTTGTGAAGGAGTCTATCTCGTGAAACGGTTGTCCTCTGTGTTCTCATGGAACCAATTATGGTGTATTTCGGCTGTATGCTGCATCGTTGGCTCTTCCTCGTTTTGCCTCTCGTCGGTTGATGCCGCACCCAACGTTGCCCCCCATCTGTCCCAAGAAGCGCTCCTGCAACAGCAACAGAAATTAGAGCAGGAACTTGATCAGCTCAACATTCGATTACAAGACGTTCGCAACCAACTGAAGGCTTTACGTCAAACCCCATCAGCACAGCAAACGGAAACTCATCAACAGGCTGAAACCCAACTGCAGGAAGAAGAGGCGGTGATGCTGGACGAAATCAGTATCGTCAGCACCAGGATCCTGAAACGGCCGGAAGGCTTGACAGTGTCATCCACTCCTCAATCGGAAACCGATTCGCAACCGACTCGAACCATGAAAGAATCGCTTGAATCCCTTCCCGGTGTGGTGCTTCGACAAGCCAATGGCCCACGGGACTTCAGTATTTCCATTCGAGGATCCGGAGTCAAAACGGCCTTCGCCATCCGGGATATCAAAATCTATGAAGACGGATTTCAGCAAACGCAATCTGACGGATTGTCACGACTCGATATACAGGACCCATGGTTCATGAGATCGACCGAAGTCATCCGGGGAGCGGCTTCCTCACTGTATGACAATTATGCTCTCGGCGGGATAGTGCAGTTTAGAACCCGGCGGGGCAGCGATATCAAGGGAGTCGAGGGGTTCTTTAGCGGAGGATCATACGGGTATAACAAACAAGCGATCGCCCTCGGCACCCAATACAAAAATCTGGATGTGTCGATATTTGGCAGTAACGCAGCTGAAAACGGCTACATCCATCACAGCCAATATAACACCCAGACATTGAATTTTAATTTCCGCTTCAAAATTGACGACAAACAAAATCTCTACGTGAAGGCCATCACCAACTGGCTGGATACGGAGGTGCCCACCAGGCTCACCAAAAGCCAATTTGAGAAAAATGATCGCCAGGCGGGAACTGGAGCGGACGCAAGAAATCAAGGTCGTCTCGACCGCCGCACCATCATTGGGTTGATGTATGAACGGGAGTTGACCCCCAATCTCATCTTGACGACAGAAGGGGATTATGACGTCAAGGATATTAACCAATATTTCAATCAAATCACCGATAACGTGAATACCAATTGGAAACATTATACCGACTTGCGATACAGTGGAGAGATCTCCAACATGCCGTTGAACAGCTACCTCGGATTTTTTGTGAATAACATGGAGCAGGATGGTCAGACCTTCAGGAATCTGAATGACGGGCACGGCACGCGAGGCACGCTGCAACAGAACAACCGGGGAAGTATTCGAAATATCGGGGGACGAATCCGCGAAGAGCTGACCTTCTTACCGAACTGGACCCTGGCCGCCGGTCTGGGATTCGAACAGTCCATCGTCAGCGTCCAAACCATTCAGTACGACAACGCCGGATCTGTCACCAGCCGCCCCAGCACCACAAAAACCTACTATAACTGGGCTCCGGAAATGTCACTGACGTGGAGACCTGCAGCGGGCTTCCGGCATTGGGTCAGGGGGTCCACCGGGTATGGCATCCCGGGATTCAGCAATTTGACTCGAGATCCCGAGACGGGTCTACCCGGCTCCAATTTCGACTTGAAGCCCCAAAGGAATGTGAACGTGGAATTCGGCCATGAAGCCCGGCTTCATCAAACCTTGAATGTTCAACTTGTGGGGTTCTGGACCTTCTTTCGCGATGAAATTATTTCGCAAAATATTTCTGGTGGGAATACAGCCTCCGTTAATGCCGACTCTTCCGAATATCGGGGTGTCGAGATCTTCGCGGATTGGCGACCGATACCAGGTTGGCAATTTCACGGTGCATACACCCATATTGATGCCAAGTATATCAACTTCACAGACCGGTATCTGGTGAATGGCGTGGCCACCAATGTCACGCAGGACGGCCATGATGTCCCCAACGTCCCTAGCGATATCCTCAACATGAAGGTCATGTATGGTGACGCGAAGACTGATTGGGGCGCCTGGGTCGAGACCAATTATTACAATAGTTATTACCTGAACAATGGGAATACCGTAGGAATACCTTCCTACTGGCTCGTGAACGTCAATCTTCACAAGACCTTTACGTTCAACAATGACTGGGTTCGCTTTGCCAAGTTCTTTTTCGAAGTGAACAACATCGCGGATAAGACCTACGCGGCGTCTGGTCAGGTCGTGTCGGACGCGACACCAGATGCCAATAAGCAAATGTTCTTCGCCGGATATGGCCGCTCCTTCTATGGGGGCGTGACAATCGGGATATTCTAGTTATTCATTGGTTTTTATATGGTAGGCCATGGGTGAGGGGGGCCATCGAGCCCCCTCACCGCTCAGATTGCTACCCAATGAGTCTGAAGACAATATTGACGGCAGACATAACCAGGCATCGCCTACTCCAACCCTTTATTCCGATTACCCTTCAAAAGACAAAAAGGCGGGTCACAGAATGTGACCCGCCTTTTCACCTCTGAACATGAGAAAGATTAATGGCCCTGTTGAAGATGCTTCAAGGCTTCCTGACTATGCTCGCCCGCGACCTCGCCATGTCCCTGTTTACCATGGTCCACGGCTTCGCCGAGATGACTGATGCCCTCACTGACATGGGCATTGGCACCTTCCTGTTTGGCGGCATCTGCATGTGAAAGGGCCTCCTCGGCATGCTTTGTCGCCTCATCGGCATGGCCCATCTCTCCATGAGCTTTGGCTTCGCCTGCATGGCCAATGGCCTCATGAAGATGTGTGTCAGCTCCCGCAAAGCCAACAGATGGAATCATAAAAATCCCGGCCAAGGCCAGCATCCCGCTCACTCGCTTCAGTGTTGACTGATCATTCGCCATCGTTCATCTCCTTTGGTAAAAATGTATCATCATTAAAAAAAACCCAGGCATTATTGTGAATGATCTCCATCCCAGAGGCAAGAAAGAAGACGTCTGTTGGGTAGCCCTTCCATCTCAAGATTTTCCTCGATACACGTTCATGAAACGTTCTGTGAGAAAACCTCATCGTCGGGGAAAAGCCATTGACCTTTCCTTTCCCCGAACCCATTCCTAAAGCCAGTCGAGATTGCTGACTGTTCCCTCTTGTGAATAGTTCCCGAAACTGTTGCAGGCGTAGGCACGCATATCTAGACACCTCTAGAAAAACTCATTATCTTCAAATACAGAATAAGCTATGAAAATGCCACGCGTCTTAACCATGACACCAACCCTCAAATCTCCACTTCTCTATAAAACTTGCGCGATAGTCCTCAGCCTCTGCTTTCTCTTCGTCAGCACAGCTCTCACCCAAAGCCTCCCCATGCACCACCACCATGGTGCACATGACCAGCAGACACACGAAGAAACCTGGTGTAGTTGGTCCTGCCAAGCCGGGCATGGCATTCATGTGCTTTCAATATACGTAGAAAATTCCCCTCAAATTCTCACACTCCTCAACCTTCATCGTCCAAAAGCTCAGATTTTCCATTTCATCAATCCCCCGACTTCCCGTGGACCTCCTTTTCCCCTCATTTAACTGCTCTGGCATGGCGGCGACTTCGATGAATTTCTAAATTTATTCTTGCCGCCCTGATTCGTCTTAACCAGACACCCTCGATTCATGCCGCGCAAGTCTCGTGAGGGACTTCTTGAGCACCAATTCCGGAGAAGGAGTACATCATGTGGAAAGGATTTGGAACATGGGTTGTGATAATCAACCTTGTGAAGAAAGGACTGGGGGGAATGATGCTATTGGGAATGCTGGCTTCTCCCGTCCATGCGGAAGAAGTCTTTCGCCTGACCTTGGACTCACGCCCGTTTAGCCCAGGTCTCTGTAAAAAAGAACAAAACGGAACCCATATACGAATTAAGGCCGCACAACATCGTGACCTCGTAATTCAACGCATTCCCGGACAATATGTCCCTGAAAATTCGCAAGAGGCCCGCAGCAAAGATTATACCCATTTCATGACCTTGGAAGACCTCTCAAACGGGGTCCTGACGGATGGAGCCATTGCCTTCCGGAGTGACCGGGCTATTATTTTCACCCAGACAGCGCCGACAGGAATTTCGCGACAGGCCTTTTTGGCCACATTGCCTGCAGCGCAGCAACCCATAGCGATTCAAGCCCTGAACACGTTTTTGCGACTGCGCCCAATCATCAGTGCGGCGATTGATACCTGCCGCCCTTATCCACCAACCGTAATCTATGGTACCGACGAAGAAATTGATCGAATTGAAGCCGGACGATTACAGTTTCGCGCCATGATTATGGCCTATAATGAACACCCATTGCCTGAAAGGGCACTCTATATTCACGAAACCGGCATGTCCGATGGGTTCTTCGACCCCGATGCGGGACGACAGGCACATGTCAGCTATCAGGCGTTAAATCCTTTGAGTTTTTATGTGCCATAAGGGCAAGTAACATCGAAGTCACAGCATGATTGTCAGGTTCCAAGGTGGGGTCTTCCTCCTGGCCTTGGATTCAGCAGGGTGAAGGCATTTGGACCGACCTCCTTGGCCTTCACCCTGTTTTTTGATTTGCCCCAAACACGTTGACGCTTTTCCCGCATACCTAGGAAAATTTTTCACGGGCATACTAAACCTTCATTTTCGCAACATTCCCAATTTTGGTATTCTGACAAATCTTGGTTAACACCATTTAGCTTCCTCGACTTGAGGTTCATATGCGCTCATTATTCCCGTCCTTCCAGTTTCCACAATTATTGTTTCCGACCGTACGTATCGTATTGCTCTGCTTGGGCTTGTGGCCTCTCTCAGCCTTCGGACATCAGGCAGGGGAATTTTATCAGAAAGCTGTCGAAGCCATTCAGGGCAACAACCTTCAACAGGCTGAATTGCTGCTTCAACAGGCCATCAAGGAATTCCCGGCATACGCCGAAGCCCATCATCTCCTGGGCATGGTGCACTATCAGCACACACAGGACCCAAATACCGCCATCCCGTCACTCAAGCACGCCGTCGAACTCAATCCCAACTTTCCCCAGGCACAGTATGATTTGGGGTTATTGCTGTTGAAGCAAGAAAGAATGGAAGAGGCACAACAGGTGATTAAACAGGCTCTCACCACCTACCCTGGATTTTGGGAAGCCCGCCTCACCCTTGCCAAAATTTTCGATCAGACGGGAGCGACGGAGAAGGCCATTCAAGAATATGAGGCCGTCCTCAGACAACAACCCACGGCTTCAGAGGCGCTCTATCTTCTGGCCTATCAACTGATGGAACGCAATCACACCGAACGAGCCCAGGAACTCTTGCTCCGTCTAACAGATCAGAATGCCGGACATGCGGAAGGATGGTATCTCCGAGGTCGCCTGGCCGAACAGCAACAGCACTTAGACCAGGCCATTGAGGCGTACCAGCATGTGCTACAGAACAACCCCGATCACGCCGAAGCGCATTACAACCTGGGCTTCGTGTTTCAACAGCAAGACCAACCCCAACAAGCCATTGCCCATTTCCAGCGAGTCACGCAGTTACACCCCACTGATGCCGAAGCCTATT
>JAOUNC010000503.1 GCA_029881175.1 Nitrospirota bacterium
GTTGACGGTCTTCAGAGACCAGGAATTTTCGGGTGATATGGGTTCGCAAGCGGTGAATCGGATTGCCAACGTCAGAAGCTTGCGCATGAGTCAATTTCCTGAAGATGCGGGGCCAATGGCTCACCCACCGCGACCCAATCAATTTGTCACGATCAATAATTTTTATACCGCAACGGTCTACAGTAAGGGAGCGGAGCTCAATAGGATGTTGCATACCTTATTGGGGAAGGAAGGTTTTCGCAAAGCATCAGATCTATACTTCGATCGGTTCGACGGGCAAGCCGTCACCGTGGAAGACTGGGTGCACTGCATGGAGGAGGCTTCGGGGCGTGACCTGAGCCAGTTCATGCTCTGGTATACACAAGCGGGCACGCCTGAGGTAAAAGCCAATTGGTCCCATGATCATGCAACAAAAATTTTCACACTCACGCTAGAGCAGCATGTTCCCATAATCAAGAATCAGTCAAACGGTCATCCTAGGCATATTCCGGTGAAATTCGGGTTGGTAAGGCCTGATGGTCAGGATGTCGTTGACGGTCTACTGGAGCTCACACAAGCAAAGCAGACGTTCACATTTGAGAATATCCCTCCTGACTCTGTCCCCTCGCTGTTCCGCCACTTCTCCGCCCCGGTCAATCTGGAGGCCCCATATACAGACGACCAACTGCGGCACCTCATGATTCATGACCGCGATGGCTTCAATCAGTGGGAAGCAGGAAACAGATTCCTTACCACGAAACTCATGGAGCAGGTTGACCGCTATGAACGAGGAGAAAACATCCTCGTTTGCGAAGATGTTCTGGATTCGTTTCGTCGAATTTCGCAACGAACCGACATGGACCAAGAACTCATGAGCCTGGCGCTAAGCCTGCCCGCTTATCAAGAAATCGCTCCCAAGCGAGATGTCATTAATCCACAGGCCATCCTGGCTGTACGCAAGGCATTCCTCGAAACATTGGGCCGCGAACTTCACCATGAGTTTCTCAAGATGTACAAGGCCAATTATGATCCAGACAAGACATACGATCGTGCAGAGGCTGGTCGCCGCAGCCTACAAAATTCCGCGCTCGCATATTTATCGCATTCTGGAGATGCGGAAGTGGCCAAGCTGGCCGTCAGGCAATATAGCCAGGCCAACAATATGACGGACCGCTATGCTGCGCTGAATATCATCATCAATATGGATGAGGCTCAATCGTATCGGGACGGCGTGGCCCAACATTTCTACTATCAGTTTGAACATGATGCGTTAGTCGTGGATAAGTGGATCGGGGCATTCGCAAGATCACAGACCGATGATGTTTTACAGATCGTGAAAAATCTGACAGAACATGAAGCCTTTAAACACCCCACGCCTAACAGAATGCGGGCTCTGTATGGAACCTTCTCTCAGGCCAACCCCAAAGCCTTTCATGCGGAAGACGGATCGGGGTATGAATTTGTCGCAGACTTTATCATGGAGCTGGATGCAAAAAATCCCCAAGTGGCCTCACGAATGATTGGGGCCTTTGAAAAATTCAGACAACATCGACTGGATTTACAAACCAAAATGGAAGCACAGCTACGCCGTATGGCCTCAATGGAAAACCTTTCAACGGATCTCAGCGAAAAACTGGAGCGGTATTTGGGGAGGGAGGCTTTTGCCCAGCTCAGAGTTGGTAAATCTGTGGTTTAACTAGAATCCTAGGAAGCAACGTGCCAACTGGGTTAAGGCAGAGACAGGAATCACAGATGATCTAGGCTGTATAATCAATATTTTCTCTCCCAAAGACCCTCAAAAGAGTAACTCAGACATCGGCATTTGTCATAATAAATAAAAGCCTGATCCCCGTGAATTGCGGAAGCCAGGCAGAAGCGAATTGGAGATGAATCTTTTCTCATCATTATCTCGACATCCGAAAACCTATTAAAGATGTTAGCCTTTCGAACTCTAACCTACTTTTCCATTGTGCTTGTAATTTTTCCCAGTGGTGGGTGTGAATACTTCCGCCAACCTGTGACGGAGGATATTCGCGCCATGTTTGGCAAGAGAATTGGGATAGTTTCATCCAAATCAACTCCAGTGGTTGACATAGAAATGCCTGCAGAAGGGCCCGGAGAAGGAGCTGGAAGAGG
>JAOUNC010000114.1 GCA_029881175.1 Nitrospirota bacterium
GTCATCATTCCAGATCTCCCCCAATAGAAAATGTCGGGGATGACAGAGGGAGGGAAGGTAGTTTGGTTCTGGGCGGTTGCGGCGGGGCTCAGATCCTTCGTGAAGCTCAGGATGACAATGCGGGGAAGTCTGGAATGATGACGTGGCTTCTGATTTCTTTCCAGGAGAGTGGATTGTTGCTTTCAGAGTAGTACTTGATTTTTGTTCGCTAGGAAGGACTAGAAAGAAGGAGGAGGCTACGAAGATACAGGCGGTCGTGCTTCGAGGATTCGGCCCTCCCAATCACCCGTTCCCTTTTTCAGGTTGATGACCCTGGTGCGATTCAGGCCAGCTTTGTGAAGCCAGGTGCGTACGTCCTGTAAAGAGTAGGTGTTGCCGGTGTCGGTATAGAGCAACATGGTGACTGCAAACAGATTGGCTTCCAACGGCCGAAGCCCTTGCGGATTTTCCAGGAAGGTATCTTGGATGAGGAGGCGTCCTCCAGGATTGAGCGCCCGTTTAATTTTCCGAAAGACCTTCAGGTTTTCTGCTGGTGAGTAAATATGGAGCACATTGGAATACCAGACAAGATCGTATTTCCCCTGAATCGGATCCTCCATGAAATTTCCGGGGTGAAACGAGAGACGTGATTCCATCGAGAATTGTTTGGCTAAGATTTTGGCAACCGCGAGCGCAGCCGGACGATCCATGACAGTCGCCTGTAGGTGTGGGTTGTTCTGGAGAAAGGCCAGAGCATACGTGCCGGGCCCACCGCCCAAATCCAGAAATGAACGAGCAGACTTGATAGCAATTTGCTTGGCAACCTGTTCCGCCGGTTCCTGGGATCGATGATGCATGGCCCACGTAAATGATCGGCGGTATTCCCGGGTTTCCGACTCATCGCTCTCCACGGGAACGCCCGTTCTCACCACTTCGGTCAGACGTGACCATTCTTTCCATTGCCGCTCCATGAGTGCGAGATAGTCACCTCGATAATCGACACTCTCTTTTTGCAAATAGTGCTTGACCATGGAGGTCGTTCGATAGCGGCCCAACGCCGGGACTAACAAGCCCAGGCTTGCCAAATTTCGGCAAAGAATGGCTAATCCCCGAGAGCTGACTTTTAATCGTTTGGCTAATGAGGGAATGGCCCATTCCCGAGATCCCATCACAGAAAAAATATCTAATTCTAAGGCCGTCAGGATAATTCGAGAGGCTCGAAATCCATAAACCATCTCGCGAAATTTGGCAAACGAGTCAATGGGTGGGTTCGTAGACATGAATCAAGGCATACTCTAATAGGGTGGCTTGAAGTTATGGTCTAAACCAGGATTGGCAGGTGTGAATTTTTTGCCGCAACTCCGCTGGCTTGGACAAATCAACGGCTTGTTCAAAATAGGCCGCCACGAAATCTTCTGTCATTTCAATGCGTTCGGCAAATCCTTCAGCGATAAGTTTTCGACGATATTTCGAGGTGGTTTGTTGGAGGAAAAATTTTACCTGTTTGGCTAATTCATCGCCCCCTAAGTCTTCGGCCGTGCCATCAGAGAGCATGCTTTTCATGTCGTCCAAATCATAGCCGGCGACACAGACTAATCGACCATCAGGGGTGATTTCCAAGAGCCAATCTTCGTCCGGCAACGATAAGGTCAACGGCTCAGTTTCCTCAGATTCGAACCACCCGGGAATGTCCGTGAGCAAAGCAGCCCTGGCCGATGGCCAGTGAGGTGACATATCGTGTGCGTCATTCATGAGAAGATTCGGGAGATGTCGCCACGCGGGCTGATAAGGCCTGGAGGCGTTGGGTATTCTCGACTAATTTTGGAAGCTGATATTTTTCATCCACTCGGACCACTTTTTGTAGATAGTGCATGGCTTGTTGCCACTCCCCTCGCGCTTCATGGCAATTGGCTAGTACATACCAGGCCCCGCCCATTCGTAATTCATCCTTGAGGCGTCGAGCGACATCCAAGCTCGTCAACGTACAGGACTGCGCTTCATCAAACCGGCCCTGGCTCAAATACAAACGCGCCATCATACGAAAGACATCTGCCTGGCCGGCATCATTACCCACGCGCCGCATCAAGATGAGTGATTCTTGATAATAGGCCAAGGCTTCGGCTTCTTGCTCGGTTTCTCGGGCGACCAGGCCTAAGTCAGAGAGCACCACCGCCTTTCCGGCGTCGTCGGATAGAAGATTCATGAGATCCAGCGCTTCTAAATAATAGGCACGGGCACGATCCCATTCTCCTGCATCAGCCGACAAATTCCCTAAATTGGCCAACGTGGTACTAATGCCTCGATCTTCGCCAAGAATTTTTTGCAGTTCGAGAACCTCCGTATAATAGGCACGGGCTTGTTCGCGCCGTCCACTGACCGCACAGATATTACCGAGATTCCCTAAGGTCGTAGCCAAGGATCGTTGATCTCCATTTTTACGATCCACCTCCAACGCCTGGGCGTAGCATTGAAAGGCCTCCGTATAGAAGCCCTTCGAGAAATGTTGATTCCCTAATAAATTGAGATCGGCGGATTGGGACCATGCCATCGCCAATCACTCGCAACCAGGATGGGAAGAATACGAGCCCATGAGAAAGGACGACTTCATCGCAGGTCGTTATGCCTCCGCCAGCATCTGATCAAGGACAGGTTTCGCGCCAGTCACCAAAGACGTGCCATCGCCCACCAATAGGCTGTCAAACTTATACTTTAATAACCGACGCAATCCTTCACGGGCTTGAGTCATATCAGCATATTTCTCAGCAGGGAGGAGGCGTAAGGTTCCTGGAGGATGGGCAATGATCGCATCACCCACGATGAGAATGCCTTTCCCCGTGTCTAAAAATAACGCGCTTTCGCCAGGAGACTTTTGATGCGCTAATTGAATGACCCAGATACCACCGGGGAGCAATTCTCCATCTTTAAATGTCTTATCAATGGTGAGCGCCATTTCTGGGGCATCTAATTCCGGGGCCATGACGGTGCAGTGAAATTCTTCTCGCAACTGACCGGCTTCCCGGACATGATCTCGATTGGTCAGAATAATATAATCGACCGGACCGCCCTGCCGAGCCAACGCCATTTGTTTGGCATTCATTGGAGGGGGGTCGACCAGTATTCGATGCTCCCCTACCGTCAATAAATGCCCATTGAAATTCAGTTGTTTTTCCTCTGAGAACCACGACCATTCCCAAATATTGGGGAGCAGGGCTTTCATAAGGCCCCGATCGTTTCTTGGAGCAGTGCGGTGGTCTTCTGTTGCACCGAGGAGACTTCGGGAAGGTCCAGAATATCGTCTTCATGCACGGTAAGAAATTTCCTATTCCCCGCTTTTGTGAGGGAGATGAGAAACAGACTACGTGAGGGGGTCGTTGGAATCACCACTTCGACCGCAGGATCCACAGCCGCAACCAATTCAAGAAACTTTTGTTTGCCGTCTTCTAATTCATCCATGACATTCCGATCATTGTGCGTCAATAAACACGAATTACATTGAGGAAGACCCGGGTGAGGCTAAGAGTTTTTCCACTTCCTGCAAAATCATTTCATGCCCTGCCAAGGTCCCATCAGTGAAAAAGTTCCCCACGCGTTGCCAGCGGATGACACCCTGTTGGTCAATCACATAGACATTGGGAATAAATTTTCCACCGCCATACAGCTTGTCGGTGGTTTGTTGCGGGTCTAATAAATAGGGATAGGTGACTTTGACCGGAAATGTTTGCACAAATTCAGTCACGTCCGCTTTAGAATCACCAGAAGAATTCACGCCCACCACCGCAACCTGTTTGTCTTGAGTGGCTTCAGCCACCTTTTGTAAATTGGTACTTTGCAGCAAGCAGGGCTGGCAGATATGAAAGAGTCCAAGGACGACGACTTTCCCTTTGAACTGATCTAAGGAGACCGTCTGCCCATCAAGCGCGGTGAGTGTGAAATTGGGTGCAGGCTCCCCCACTTTAAAAAAGCTTGAAGCCTCCGCGAGCCCCCAAACACCCAGAAGCACACTTGCCAGCACCAGCGCCCATTTTTTGGATCGTGTCATCATATTTTCTCCTCTACACAGTCAATAGGAGAACACCTTCTCCTATTTGCAAAAGCTTATACAACACCTCAAGGCTTTCAAGAAGATGTTATCACAGGATTTTTAGGGGCAGCAAGAAAAACGAGGAAAGAGGCTACGAAGAAGAAACCTGATCTGGCTCAAAAAGCCCAAGCTGCATTTGCTCAGCTTTGGTCATACTAATCGGATAGTTATCGGTGAAACAGGCATCACAGTAATGATGAGAAGCCTCTGGAGCCGTCGCTAACATTCCTTCAAGGCTTAAATAACCTAAACTATCCGCCGTGACATAGCGTCGAATTTGCTCGATAGAAAATTTTGCTCCAATGAGTTCCTTTTTTGTCGGCGTGTCAATTCCGTAAAAACACGGCGCAAGCACCGGAGGAGAACTGATGCGCATGTGGATTTCTTTGGCCCCGGCTTGTCGAAGCATTTTCACAATTTTCCGGCTGGTGGTTCCTCGCACAATCGAATCATCCACCACCACAATGCGTTTACCTTCCAGAACATCCGGGACCGGATTCAGTTTGAGCTTGACGCCAAAATGCCGAATAGCTTGCTGCGGTTCGATAAAGGTCCGCCCAATATAATGATTCCGGGTGAGGCCGATTTCAAAGGGCAACCCCATGCCCTCGGCATACCCAAGAGCCGCCGGAACGCCTGAATCCGGAACCGGAATGACCAGGTCAGCGTCTGCGGGGTTTTCCTTCGCCAATTGTCGCCCAAAGGCTTTCCGTATCGAATAGACCGCGTTCGAGCCAAAAATTTTCGAATCCGGTCTTGCAAAATACACATATTCAAAAATACATTGCGAAGGAGTCCGTTCAAGGAAGGGATGATAGGACGTCAGTTCCGTGCCTTGAATCACCACGATTTCTCCAGGCTTCACTTCGCGCACGAACTTGGCATCAATGAGATCAAACGCGCAGGTTTCAGACGCCACCACCCAACTCTCTTTGTAACGACCAAGACATAACGGACGAAACCCGTACGGATCACGGGCGGCAATCAACAACTCATCTGTCAGCAACACCAGCGAAAAGGCGCCACGCACCAAGCTCAAAGCATCTATCACTCGATGGATGATTGTATCGCCTTTGGAATGCGCAATGAGATGGATGATCACTTCGCTGTCGGAATCCGATTGGAAAATGGCGCCATAGGCTTCCAACTCCCCACGTAACACTCCAGCGTTGATGAGATTGCCATTATGGGCAAGGGCCAAATTGCCAAACGCGAAATTGACCGACAGGGGTTGCACGTTATGAAGATCGCCGCTTCCTGCCGTGGAGTATCGATTGTGACCGATGGCTTTGGAGCCAGGTAATTCTCGCAAGGTCTTTTTTGAATAAATATCCGCAACAAGCCCCAACCCTTTTCGCTGGTAAAACCGCTCTCCATCTGACGAGACAATCCCCGACCCTTCCTGCCCACGATGCTGCAACGCGTACAGTCCTAAATAGGCCAGATTGGCGGCTTCTTTATGCCCGGAAATGCCGAACACGGCGCATTCTTCGTGAAAGCCATCTTGACCTGGAGAGGAAGAAACCATCGGTAAAAATTTCATAAATGGTCTAGGCGTTATGGTTTTGGATGAAGGCGAGTAAGGCTCACGCTCTCAAGACTGCTCGCCGGCAAGAAGGTGCAACAGATTATTTTGCCATGGGTCAGCCAAATCCGCTAATGGCCAAGACATCTGGCTCATTGCGTTCTTCGTAGGTTCTTGGACCGTCAGATTGATGAATGCCGAATCAGTGACCTGTCCTAATACGCTCATCGGCACATTCCCCTCAAAATCTTGAATGTATTGTTGGACTTCCGTCAGATGTTCCTGCTTGACGGAGATGACCACTCGTGAAGGACTTTCCCCAAAAAGCAAGGCATCAAGCCGAATACGTTCTTGCTTCAAGGTGATCTGCACTCCAAACTGTGTGTCGGGATTCGTGAAGCAACATTCTGCAACGGTGACGAGGAGACCCCCCTCGGAGCAATCATGCGCCGACTGGACCCATCCCTTTTGAATAAGGCGAAGGACACATTTCTGCAAGGCCTGTTCGCGTTCTACATCTAGCCACGGCGGCATGCCTTGCTCACGGGAATGCATCACTTTGAGATATTCCGTCCCGCCAATATCGTCTCGCGTTTCCCCCAATAAGAGAATCGCATCGCCGGCCTGTTTAAACCATTGTGTCGTAATATCCTCTTCACGCTCAATGACACCTACCATGCCAATAATCGGCGTGGGATAAATCGAAAGACCATTCGTTTCGTTATATAAACTGACGTTTCCACTCACAATCGGCACCTCAAAAGCTCGGCAGGCATCGGCAATGCCTTCTATCGCCATGATGAACTGCCACATAATGTCAGGCCGCTCGGGATTTCCAAAATTGAGGCAATCGGTGGCGCCAAGAGGTTGGGCCCCGGAACAGACCAAATTTCTTGCCGCTTCCGCTACGGCTAACCCACCGCCCATATAAGGATTCAGCAAACAGTAGCGGCTATTCCCATCAGTGGTCATAGCCAAAGATTTTCGGGTGCCTTTAATGCGAACCACAGCGGCATCTGACCCTGGGCGCACAACCGTGTTCGTCCCGACCATATGGTCATATTGTCGAAACACCCATCGTTTGCTGGCAATGGTCGGAGAGGCTAACAATTTCAACAAGGCGTCAGTTGGATCTTTCACGTCCGGCAACGCATCAAGGTTTAACGCCTGCAAGAGCTCTTGATACAGTGGCGGTGCGGATGGACGGTCATAACGTGGAGCTTCCTCGGCAATCGCATGCGCTGGGATTTCCGCGACGATGGTCTCGCCCTCTCGTATGCGAAGTATCCCATCGTCCGTCACCTGGCCAACGACGGCGGCATCAATTCCCCACTTTTGACAAACCCGTAACACATCGTCTTCTTTGCCTGGCTGGGCCACCAACAACATCCGCTCTTGGGATTCAGAGAGCAGGACTTCATAGGGCGTCATATTGGGCTCGCGCCGGGGGACCTTAGCCACATCAAGCTCAATGCCCGTGCCGGAACGGGAAGCCATTTCACAAGACGAACTGGTTAAACCGGCTGCACCCATATCTTGAATGCCGACTAAAAGGTCTTGTTCTAAAAATTCAAGACAGGCTTCAAGTAGCAGCTTTTCTAAAAAAGGATCCCCGACTTGTACATTGGGACGTTTTTTTTCGGAGGCATCATCAAAACTATCTGAGGCCATGGTTGCGCCATGAATGCCATCCCTGCCGGTTTTCGCTCCAATATACAACACTTGATTGCCCGTTCCTTTGGCCAGCCCTCGTAACAGGCGATCTTTTTTGACAATGCCCAGGCAAAACACATTCACCAACGGATTTTTGGAATAGATATCATTAAAGGTGATTTCTCCGCCTACCGTGGGCACCCCCATACAGTTGCCGTACCAGGAAATACCGGACACCACGCCTTGCAACAGATGCCGATTGTTTGGCGTATCCAATTCACCAAATCGAAGGGAATCTAACAGGGCAATCGGCCGTGCGCCCATCGTAAAAATATCACGAAGAATCCCCCCAACTCCGGTGGCCGCGCCTTGAAAGGGTTCGATAAACGACGGGTGATTGTGCGACTCCATCTTGAAGACGGCTGCCAATCCATCACCAATATCCACCGCTCCTGCATTTTCTCCAGGTCCCTGGACAACGCGTGGGCCTTCTGTGGGAAGCCGCTTCAGATGAATGCGGGAGCTTTTGTAGCTACAATGCTCACTCCACATCACCGAAAACACCCCCAACTCGGTGAGGTTGGGCTCCCGCCCAAGATGTTTCACTATTTGTTGATACTCCTCATCAGACAGCCCATGCTGCTGGATGAGTTCTGGAGAAATATGTGGAGGAGACACAGCGTTGGTATCTTCTTTCATAATGAGAGATCGCGAATCACATCAATGCCCAATCTTTCCATCAAGGGCCGTCAGGTCGGTCACCATTCTTTCATGGAATACATCAATGTCCAATGGAAAGAGTTTTTTCAAACTATCATAAAACAGATCATGCTGTCCTCTGACCTTGGCCTGTTGGAGGCATCCGCAACGGCAAATGATCTGTCACATAGGAGGCATAAC
>JAOUNC010000115.1 GCA_029881175.1 Nitrospirota bacterium
AAGTATTGGGCCTTCGTTCGTACGCGGCCCAATCGTTCAGCTAAGGAAGCGATAAGACCGGCCAGGCGTTTTTCCCCGATGCCGCCTGCCTGCCTTAATCGCCCATCATGAGCGGCGGCTTCCAATTCTTCCAAGGTGTCAATTTCCAAATCATGATGGAGACGGGCGGCCAATTTTTTCCCGATTCCTGGAACGGTGGCCAATAAGCTTTCGGGCTCCGTTTCTCCTCGTAGCCGGTCAAGCATGGGAAGTCTTCCCCTGAGAATCAATTCGCGGATAGCCTGGGCCAGGCTTTCACCAACGCCTGGTAGCTGCTTGAGTCCTTCGAGCCCATCTGCATGAAAAAGGGCATCAATCGGTTGTTCCAATTGTTCGAGCGTCTGGGCAGCCCGTTGGTAGGCCTGAACACGAAACGGATTACTGCCTTGGCTGTGCAGAAGTTCAGCGACTTCTTTCAGCCGTTCGGCAATGGTCCAATTGATGGGTGGAATGTTTGAGGTCATTGATAATATGGGCTTTGTGTGAGCAATATCAGATTCCCATCGTAACATTCTCCTATGACTTGGAGAAAACCAACAGCAAAGATTGTGCTCAACAGTCAAAATCTTTAGAACATACGGTATAAGCAAAGAAAAAATGAACGTGTTTTTGCCCGTAGTGTGCTATGTGAGCCACGTTCGCTCTTGCCTCATCTCCACCAGTCGTCAGCGAAGGACCATCCCTCTTGTGTCATACCTGCATGTTGGTGGCAGGTATCCATCTGAAGAATTCACCAGATGGATGCCCGATGAACCATGTCGGGCATGACGGAGGGGGAGGAGGTTCCTGATGACGAATGTCGGGCATGACGGAGGGGGGAGAGGTTCTCGATGACGAATGTCAGGTATGATAGCCTCTTTCCGTTATCCTCGCAGGTCGGTGAGCCGGCCCCTGCAGTCGTTGGCAGGGGCAGAAATCCCTTCCTTCCTTTCGTCATCCCCGCAGGTCGTTGGCGGGGATCCATCAGAACGGCACCCCAGATGGATGCTCGATGAACCATGTCGGGCATGACGGACGGGGGCGGGGGTTCCCGATGACGAATGTCGGGCATGACAAGGAGAGCGACGGATTCCGGATAACACATCCCGGGCATGACGGGGGTGAATGGTTGTCCGATCACACATGTCGAGAGGCATAATGCCCGATACATATCCTGCTGAGCTCTTCGGCATGTTCAGGAGGAGAGGTTAGGCAAGTTGCCAAATGTTCGTCAGATGTTTGAAGATTGAAATTCAGTTTTGACGCATGTGGGAAAAGTTGTATTGCTCACGGTACGATTTGAAAACTTTGAGGGACGGTGAACGTCTGAATATGGCTGTCCAAAATATTTCACTCTTAGGGTTAATTCTGGGCTTTTTGCCGGCCATTATGGTGATTGGCATATTGTATCGATGGTCCTTGGACGCGAAGACGGCTCTCTATGCGCTCGCACGGATGCTCATGCAATTGCTGCTGATCGGCTATGTGTTGATTTTTATCTTCAATGCAGACCATCCAGGAATTATTGTTTTGGTTATCACGGTTATGCTTGTGGCAGCGAGTTGGATCGCGTTGCGCCCTTTGAAGCATAAGCAACCGCATCTCTATTGGAAGGCTCTTGGCGCTATTCTGCTTGGAGGCATTCCAACTCTTGCGCTGGTGACTCAGGGTGTTCTGGATATTCAACCGTGGTTTTTGCCTCGCTATTTCATTCCACTTGCCGGAATGATCTTGGCGAGTTGCATGAACACGGTCAGTCTGGCAGCAGAACGATTCGAGGCAGAATGTGAGAGTGCGATACCCTATACCAAGGCGAGAAATATTGCTTTGCAGGCTTCACTGATTCCTGTCACCAATTCATTGTTTGCTGTCGGGCTGGTTTCTTTGCCAGGAATGATGACAGGACAAATTCTCTCTGGCATTTCCCCTCTCGTGGCTGTCCAGTACCAAATTGTTGTCATGTGTATGATTTTTGGCGCTTCCGGTATGTCCGCGACATGCTATCTTCTACTGGCCAAAGGACGTCCGTGAATTGCCAAAGCGGCGGGGTTGGTTGTGAGTAGCCCAAAGAAATGGGTCATGCTGTCTCATGCTGAAACCTGCGCAGAGCCCTTCATGGAGCGTTCTACGGCATTGACGGTTGATACGGCGCGAGTTGTCGGATATATGCTGTCACTGAGCGCATGTCCTCCCCACTGAGTTTGCCCCACCAACCATGCATTGGGCTAAAGGCCAACCCCCATATGATGGCACCTCGGAGATCTATATCCGTTTTGGCCCGGGATTCCGTGCGATGAAAATTTGTGGGCGGGACGATGAGATTGGCGGCATCCGGCCCATCGCCTTTTCCGAGAACGCCGTGACAACCCACGCAATGGGTCTGATAAACGGCTTTTCCCTTTTGAAGATTGACTTGCGGCTCTTGACTGTGAGCAGGAAGAACCAACCCGATGAGCACTAGCATAGTCAAAAGTATGGCGTCATATCTCATAGCAATTCGCTCCTCTCAAAAATGGTTCCCCATCTTGCGGCATTAGGATGATGTCCTTTCGCGGATGGGTCTTGCAAATGCTGGCAAAGCACCCAACCTATCTACCGGAAGATCTGCGACCTTCTTTCCGCCTCGTTTCTTTGTAGAAGAGACGAATCCATAGCCACCTTTACGATTTACTTGTTGATTTTTTGGCTATTCGTGTGCGCTTGGTAGGAGACGGTGGTCCTTGCCAGGTGACCCGCCCACATTTGTCCTTATGCGACCATCGATAGGTGATTGATCCTTTAAAGGCCCGATCCAGATGCTTGCCAAGACGCTGCGCGAAGTGTTCGGTCGTGGTTTCAATATCTGCCCCATCAGGGCGAGTCCGGATGGTCATCACCCGTTCCAGTGGATTGTTTCGAGCGGCTTGGTGTTCTTCGTTGTGGATGAGGCCCAGAACCTCGGCTTTATGGGCTCCCCAATTGGGCCAATGAATGGTCAGAAACCCTTCGGCATAGCCGTCTTGGAGTTTCCGGCAAGCCGGGCACAGATAGCTCTGGGGAACCAGAATCTCCTTTGTGGGTTTCTTCGGACCAGCCGCTGTTGGTTTTCGTGTTGGGGAGGAGGAGGCTTCGGGGAAACTCCAGCGTTTTCTGTAAAATTGGGCATGACATTCCGGGCACTCAAGCAATCCCTTTGGGGCTTGTGTCATAGAATAGGGATCGTCAACGAGTTCTTTTTTCTTAAAGGATTGGGTGGAATACGATTTACTTCTTCGCATGGTCATACTAATACCTCACAAGTTGTCGCGTTAAAATTGTTTGTCACGACCGATCATGAACGATTTACTAACCAATTTTCATGCCATATTTTGTGGATCTCAGTTTTCGGGAAGGTTGAAAGGGGTCTTATTTTTCTCGTTGAATGTCTGCACGCCTTTTTGTAGGGGGAGGCTAAGCTGTAGTCGATTTATCGCATGCAAAATCCTACATAAAATCGAAGGGTTGGCATCCAGGGGCTTTAAGGCCCTGTCAGAGTAAAAAGATTCACAGGACTTAAATAGTTAGCTCACCAGTAGATTCCTTTTTTACGGAAACCTTGAACCGACCCATTTTTTTACCTTCCTTCCGAACAAAGCAAATTTTTAAGCGCCAGTCTCTAAGGGGACTTGACCCAATTTGGGGCAGGATGGGGCATAGTCAGATGCTATGAGCTGTGGCTTAAGTCCACAATCCTAGCCGCTTCCTCGTCAATCATTGAAAAAAACAAGGCGTAAGGTCGTGGCACGCAATTTGGAGGGAGAGGTGGTAGGCAGACAAAAGATTAAAGCTCTGATGAGATGTAGAAAGAATTGTGTGTCGGCGACGTTGATTTCTTTTCCATTTTCAAAGGAGAACCCCTTATTAAAAGAAGTCTGGCAAATTGTCACGGATATTCGGAGGCATGGGGATAATATAAGCGAAGAGGGGGAAATAGGAAAAATAACCGCATGATGAGAGGGTCGATATCAAATCAACATGGAGGGCAGTAATGAATCAAATATCAGTTTTCAATACAAATAGATTTGGATGATGTGTATAGCTGTGGTCGTGCTTTCCGGGTGTAGTCATGATGGGCATCATGAAGTCTCCAAAATCGCCAAAGCGACCATTCAAGGTTGTACAAATTCGGTGATTTCCGGTGCCGCGACGTTACGGGAATTTGAAGCTGATGAAGGAATGAAAAAAGTCTACATTTGAAGATCTGTATTGTGATCAAGACAGTGAATTCAATCCTGGATGGGCGTGAGGAGCCCGGGATGTCTGTGGAATGAGTGAGGCGATGTAGTCCTTGTTTCGTCGACGGAGAGAAATATATAAGAATGTGGCTGCAAATTTTACAGAAAGGGTGTTGTTATGTCGGCTCCAGTTATCTCGGTGGCAATGGCCAAACAAGTGGGTCAAATCGTGCCAACTAATATCGTAAAATTTCGGGAAAATCAAAATGGGATGGATGTGGCTGACGCACTTTTGTCAGCCCAAATGCCAGGGGGCGTTGTGGTCAATGAGAACAACCAACTTGTTGGGTTTATAAGTGAGTTTGACCTGTTACGTGCTCTGGAAGCTGGAAAAGATTTAGTTCACATGACTGCGGACGAAATTATGGTGAAACATGGGATCAGTATTCCAGATTCCGCCTCCATACAAGAAGCTGTCAAAGTTATGAAAAGTAATCATTTATTGAACTTGCCGGTAGAACACAATGGTGAAGTGGCTTACACCATCACCAGGCATGACCTTCTGCGCGCGTGGGTTGGTGGAGGGCTTAAGAAAAACGATACAGCGAGAAGAGGAGAAAAATGATTGATCTCGTTCCTGACTCATGGAGGTGTAAAGAAAGAGAGATATCATATGTGGAGACGGATGCGTAGCGTTTGAACTGATAACGCGATTCTATGTGGCGGGAATATCGTGACAAACTCGAAGGCTACGGCGAAAGGGCAAGGTCCAGGAGGAATGGGATGTCATGAGGGGATGGGGCCAAGGAATGACTGAGCTAAGAGACAAAGGTGTTTGGCAGTTTTCTTTTAACCAATTATTTTTTATGGAGGTTATCTTATGAGTCTTTTAACACGCTGGGATCCGATGCAGGACATTCAGGAGTTTGAGAAGCGGTTGTCTTCTTGGATGGGTCGGGCTCCGATGGCTAAAGAGCGTGGCCAAGAATCGATGCGAGTGATGGAATGGGCGCCCTTGGTCGATATTACGGAAGATGAGAAGGAATATTTGATCAAAGCGGATCTTCCAGAGGTCAAAAAAGAAGATGTGAAAATTTCTGTACAGGATGGAGTGTTAGTCATCTCCGGCGAACGGAAGTATGAAAAAGAGGAGAAAGGGAAAAAGTATCATCGAGTGGAGCGATCCTATGGCAGTTTTGAGCGAAGCTTTTCTGTTCCGGCCGATGCTGAAGAAGAGAAAGTTTCGGCTCAATTCAAGGACGGCGTGTTAATGGTTCATCTGCCAAAAGGTGAAACCGCGAAGCCGAAACGCCTGGAAATCAAAGTCTCGTGAGTGGAACGCTGTTAGTGGAAGTTTGACGGGTACGCCTGTGCGGAATAGGGCTTTTCGATATGGACATGACGGTTTCGGCTGTCATGTCCACCATTGTTCCTCTTTGATTGGGACAAGAAAAAAGTCTGGGGAATGGGGATTTTCTATAGGTCCGTTGTTCTCTTGCTAACGAGTCATGCAACTTCGTTGGCATTGATGAAGATTTTGTCAGCGTGGGAGAGGAGAGTTGGGAGGCGATCGGTGAGGATCAGAAAAAATCGATCCACATTCTTGACAGATCACCTTCCCGGTGTTCTGCCCATCCTGTGTGCTGAGGGAGTCGATGACGCGAGTATGGTGGCAAGGTTTGTCCCCATGTGTTACTTTCCATGCCTTTTGTAGACGGCCGGCCTCGTCTAAGTTCATGAAATTCCTGCCCCTCTTGCTTGTGTGATCAAGGTGGTAAGGATTGTACGTGTTCTTCTGAAGAAAGGGAAGAAGGTGATTCGCGGTCGGTCATTTGTTTTCTCCTGGCCTTAAGATGTATTAGTCTTAGAACCGAAGTCGTTCAGCTTCGAGGTTTTATGACCGACACACGGCGAAGCGATTATTCGGCTCATCCCACGATTAAAGCCACGGTGGATCACTCCAATCATGTCTAGGCGCATCATCAAGCAGACATCTCGCACCTATCCACTCATTCAAGATGAACTTAAAAACGGAAGTTGGCAGGTTCGGAACCCTTCGACACGCCCACTCCGCAGGCTGATCAGGGCGAACGGACTCTTCACCATTTGGGCGAATGCGTCAAAAACTGTTCGTGCTGACCCTGAGCTGGTCGAAGGGTCGAAGCATGGGTGGTGTTTCACTACAGCAACTCCCGTTTTTAGGATAAACCAGCCAGACGCGGATTTTGCTCCATCACTCAAGCGTAGCGGTTTTTCATACTCCATAGATTGACACAAGATTGGCATGGGCTTGTGGTCGCCACCTGCTTGCAGGCGAGCCATTGCCGGATTTGGCGATTGCGGATGCTTGCAGTGTCGCAGATCCAGGCGTGTCCATGAGAGGCAGCAAGACGCCTCAGTATGGTGGCTCCATTTTGATTTTGTACCATGAATAAATTGAGAAAACCTGAGGCTTTGAGCTATCCGATAAGCACCCAAATAGCACGAGGGGTAACCGTGCTCTTGTAGAAAGAGACGCGTTGCGCGAGCGCGTGTCTTGGTTGAAAAGAAAGAAGAGCATGGACTATGCTCAATTACCTGTTGGGTGAATGGTCATTTCTTGAAATGGATGACGGGTGTCCTTCGCGTTTTCCGGAATCATGCTTTAACCTAGAAACGGCAGTTGAGCGGGAAAAAGCTGGGCACGCTATTGATGTGCAGAGGAAAATTTTAAAACTTGTGGTCACCTTACGGGTGATGAGAGGTTGTAAAAAAATCTAGGTGCGTGAAGAGGTTGTGCAGACGTTCATGATTCAACTGCTGTTTGTAGGTTGAAGTCTTTGGGCTGTGCTTAGGGAAATCATACTGATGGAGACGGGCGAAGAAATGGGGCTCGCTCTGAGTTCGCACTGGATGAGCAAACCACGAAAGTAGCCTGGAGCCAATCTTAGCAAAGGAAAATTTTAAGATGATACAGACGAGATTGAGATGGGTTTGGTGTTGCCTTGTCCTGGTTGCCGGAGTGCTGGCTGGTTGTCAGACGCCCGTGGGTGTAGCCCGCGTGGATCCGGAGGTCGTGAATGAGCAGCTCACAAGAAACGTCCTGTCCGAAGGCGTCCCCAGTCCGACGACTGACATCGTCCTCCATGTTTTTGATCTCAAATATGCCTACTTCGATGATCCGCGTGCAGCACTCGGAGAGCTCCATAACATACTCCTTACCAAAGACCGGTCTTCCCCTGTAGCTTTCGCCCTGGCGGAATTGTCCTATCTGTATGCCAAAAAGACCAATCAGCCATCCTATTACTTAGCTGCCGCGTTGTATGCCTATGTCTTTCTGTTCCCAGAAAATCCTGAAAACCAGCCCAAAAAATTGGATAGCCGCGCACGGATTGCCGCCGATCTCTACAACCGGAGCCTGACCTTGGCGTTTCGTTCGCCGGATGGGTCGACGGTCGATCTTCGGTCAGGAACGTATGCTCTGCCATTTGGAACATTCGTAGTTGAGCTGCCTGAGGAAGAGGTTCAGTGGCACAACCGTAAACTGGTCAATTTTATACCCACCGCAGAGCTGGAAGTGCATGGCCTTCAGAACCGGTATCGGAAAGCCGGAGTCGGCGTCCCGCTTGCGGCCCAACAAGTTCCAGTAGGCCCGGAGGAGGGTTTGCAGATTGCCAAAGGGAAGCTCCCGATCACCGCCTTTATGCGGGTGAATAGCCTGTTGACCCAACTGTCACAGGGTACTGTTCAGGCCAAGTGGGAAATCTATATCGCCTATGATCATCAGAATGTCACGATTAACGGGCAGGAGGTTCCCCTGGAGATTGAGTTTACGTCTTCTCTGGCGGCCAGCCTGGCCGAATCCCCCGTATGGGAACGCGAACTGAAAGGTTTCTTCCTGGGAGATTTAGTCGCT
>JAOUNC010000116.1 GCA_029881175.1 Nitrospirota bacterium
TGTTGTTCTGGGCCTTCTTTGCTGCGTTTGCCGTCAAGGTCCCTATGTTTCCGTTTCATACCTGGTTGCCGGATGCGCATGTGCAAGCGCCAACTGCGGGCAGCGTCATTCTGGCAAGTGTGTTATTGAAGTTGGGTACCTATGGCTTCTTGCGGTTTTCCCTTCCCATGTTGCCGGATGCATCTGTCGCGTATACCCCGATCATCATGACCCTGTCTGTCATCGCCATTATTTATGGAGCCTATATGGCACTGGCGCAAAGTGACATCAAAAAGTTGATTGCCTATTCCAGTGTGAGTCATATGGGTTTCGTGACCTTGGGAATTTTTGCGCTGAATGCACAGGGTATTGAAGGTGCAGTCCTCCAGATGATCAATCATGGCATTACGACTGGTGCGCTGTTTATGTGTGTGGGCATTATTTATGAGCGGACCCATAGCCGGGAAATCAGCGAGAACGGTGGGTTGGCCAACGCCATGCCGAAGTATGCGACATTTTTGGTCATCTTCGCCCTGTCTTCTGTGGGGCTGCCAGGCATGAATAGTTTCGTGGGTGAATTTCTGGTGTTGGTTGGCGTGTTCGCCTGGGACAAGTTGACCGCGACAGTAGCGGCGCTGGGCATTATTTTAGCCGCCGTGTATATTCTGTATTTAGTGCAACGGATCGTCTATGGACCAGCTTCTCCAAAGATGCTTCCCAAGCTCACTGATCTCAATGCCCGTGAGTTTGGCATGTTGGTGCCATTAGTGGTGCTGGTGTTCTGGATAGGGCTCTATCCCAAGCCACTCTTGGATGTGATGCATGCAAGTGTGGAACGCGTGGTGGCCACGCAATCAACATCCGTTATCGTGCAACAAAACGGTATGGCTAACGATCCAGCCTTGGTGATGTCCAATATCCTTCCTTCGGCCTTACTCCCTCTTGATATAGAGGCAGCCCCATGAGCATTCCTTTTGCCGACCTTGTCACCATCCTTCCCGAATTGTTGGTTGTGGGGGTCGCCTGCCTGATTCTTGTTCTCGATCCTATTACCCCGACAGGCAAAAAGGATTTCCTGGCCTGGATGAGTCTCGGTGTGTTGGTGGTCTGTGCGCTGGTGACCATGACCGGGTTTAGTGGGGGCGCTGTGGCCTTCAGTGGATTGGTGGTGGTGGATGCTTATGCGGCATTCTGGAAAATGTTGTTGTATCTGGTGAGTGGGCTGACCATTTTATTATCGATGAGCTATCTCAAAGAAGAAAAGATTGACCTCGCAGAATATTACGCCTTTGTATTGCTGGCCCTAGCGGGCATGATGGTGATGGTCTCGGGTGCCGATCTGCTTACGATCTATCTGGGCATCGAGCTCATGTCTATTACGCTCTATATCATGGCTGGGTTCAAACGCTTTGAAGCCCGGTCGATTGAAGCCTCCGCCAAATATTTTGTGTTGGGGGCCTTTTCTTCAGGTATTTTGCTGTATGGTATTTCCCTGTTATTTGGTGTCACTGGCAGTACAAGGCTGACCGAAATTGCTGCAGCGGTCAACGGGCCCGCGTTGAATGATCCGCTGATGCTCTTAGCCCTGATGCTTATCATTGTTGGCTTTGGGTTCAAGGTTGCAGCCGTGCCGTTTCACATGTGGACACCAGACGTGTATGAAGGTGCGCCCACCTCGGTGACGGCCTTTATGGCGGTGGCTTCAAAAGCCGCCAGTTTCGCGGCATTCCTCCGCGTCCTCTTAGAGGCGTTTGGTGGGGTTAAACCTAATTGGAATGTGTTGATTCTCGGGGTGTGCTTAGTCACCGTGGCATTGGGAAACCTGGTGGCCATCGTCCAAACCAACGTCAAGCGTATGTTGGCCTATTCCAGTATCGCTCATGCCGGCTATGCCTTGGTAGGAGTGGTGGTTGCGGGCTGGGTAGGAACCGCAGCGGACATCTCGTCTCGTGGCGTGTCGAGCCTTATGCTGTATCTGGCAATCTATTCCTTCATGACTCTAGGGGCCTTTGCGATGGTGGCGATGTTACGAAAGGGTGGCCTAGAGGGGGAAGAGATTGAAGACTTTTCAGGATTAGCCAAACGACATAAAGGTGGGGCCTTTCTCATGCTGGTGTTTATGATTTCATTGGCCGGCATCCCTCCTACGGCTGGATTCATTGGGAAATTCTATCTGTTTATGGCCGCAGTCAATGCGGATTTAGCGTGGCTGGCTATTTTCGGGTTGATCTTTGCAGCGATTTCCGCATTTTATTATTTACGTATCGTTATGGTGATGTACATGCGTGAACCGTCACCTGAACAAGAGCGAAATACCCGTTTGGTTCTTTCCCCGCAAGTCTCCGTCGTCCTTGCCTTTGCGCTTGCGGGTGTCGTCTTGTTGGGAATATTCCCCGGGCCATTAGTCTCCATTGCTGATCTGTCGGTCCTCTCCCTGAGCCCCGTTCACTAGTTTCTCTATTTTCATTCTCGCCCTATTCTTCGGAACCTTTTCGGATTGACCCTATTACGCGTTTGGTCAAATTCCTAGTATTCCTATTCCGATCACCATTAGGACTGCGCCACCTAGGCGCTCTTTTCCCCGTTCCTCTCGTAAGAATAGAATGCCCCAGAGAGTTGCGAACAAGATGCTTGATCGTTTAACGGCGATAACCGAAGGAACCGGCCCCAAACTGAGCGCCGTATTGTGAAAGAAAAGCCCTATGGCCTGCAAAATGCCGATGGCGATGAGGACTCCAAGGGTATGGGGGGATGGGGTGGGAATAGATGGACGGGGTAAAAAACGAAGCATCAATACAAAGCCAACCGTCATCACACTGGTAATGGAGAGACTCCAAAAAATGGGAGAAGAATGGAGGACGCCTATTTTGTCGAAATTGGAAGTGATGCTGTAAATCAGAGCGACCGATAGCATGCGCCTTGGGCCGGGTTGAGAGATCATGGCCCGAAATGGTGCGAGCCACCCTTGATGAGTCGATCGAATCTGAAGCAGGTAGGCGCCAGTCACGATGCAGAGAATCCCCGCTAGATCTTGTGTGTCGGGCATGTCATCAATCAACAAAGGTGACGTAAAAAGTAAAAAGATGGGAGTGAAGGAGACAAATGGAATCGCCAGTGACAAGTCAGAAGCTTGCAGCGCCCGCATGAATTGAAATAATGCGAGCACATTTAATGTCCCACCAATCAGGAGTGCCTGAAAGTATTGAGGGCCTAGAAAAGGTATGGAATCAGTCAGCAGCACAATTCCAAGTAACAAAGGAACAGGTATGGCGGAAGCAGCAAGGGCAGCTACCTGAGGCGAGACTGTGCGCAATCCCTGTTTGCTACAGAGATCCTTCAACGATTCGCTGATGGCTACTAGCAGTGCAAAATAGAACCAATGCATGAGTAAAGACTGAGAGCCGGTTGCAAGACGTTAAATTTTTTGCTCTCTGGCAGAATACGAACAGGCGTTTTGAAAAAAGATGCCTTGTCGATCTTACAAGGATTGAATGGATTCATCCAATCATTATCGAGTTGCGAGTGTTCAAGTAAGGAAAGGACTGATGATAAATCAAGCTATGTGGGGAGGGTATCTTTCCCATGGCCGTCATATATCCAGTTGTAGAGCTTGCCCCTCTATATTTTGGCAGGGGCGGGCACCCATCTTCCAAGTACCAAGATGGATTCCCGATAAACAATGTCGGGAATGACTGGGGGGGGATTCGGGAATGACGAGAGGGGGAGATGTGGGGAATGACCTGAGGGGGACATATCGAGAATGATGAGAACGGATGCCTGGGTTTTTGAGCTTATGAGGTTTGGGGAATGGGGCAATGTTGAAGAATTTCTTGAAGGGCCGTGACGACCGTTTTAATGGTTTGAATCTGTACATGCTGAATGGATTGTGTAGGTATGGAGCAGGTGGCTCCACGGGAAAGGAGATATTCAGTTATGCGAACTTGGCCCGATAAGGCAGCCGAATGTAGCGGGGTCATGCCGATGGCATTAGTGGCGTCAATTGGTGCGCCAGCATCAAGAAGCAGTCGAGTCAAATCAGCGTCCCCGGCTTGTGCGGCCACATGGAGAGCCGTCCATCCTTCTTTGAAGGGTGTGTGAACCGTTGCGCCGTTGGCTAATAAAAAGGCGGCCATGCGTTGATGGCCTTCTTGAACGGCGATGTGGAGGGGAGCGGTTTCGCTCTCTGTCCCATTGATCGCTGCTCCATATTTGAGTAAGAGCTTGGCCACATCCACATGTCCTCCCTTTGCCGCCAGATGTATGGGTGTCCAAGTCGATAGATATGCGGCTTGAACATCGGCTCCTTCTTCCAGCAACAGTTGAGTCAGGGGAATCTGTCCGAGGCGCGCCGCAAAGTGTAAGGGCGTGGCCCCTTGGGCTGTCCGCTGATTGACGTCTGCCCCTTGGGAAATTAATTGACGAACTAGCGAGATATTTCGTTCATCAATGGCTTGAAAGAGATCTTGGGAGGGAGAGTGGTTCCATCCGGCGGTGATGCCATACGAAAAAAGGATTCCAATGGCCATTCCTACATATTTAACAATTTTGAATCCTCGTGTCTGCATCATGGTGTCAGCTCCAGAGATAAAGGCTGTGAATCGGGCAGCCCCGATTGTTGGTTATGTTTTGATGATGGGGTCTGGAGTTGAGGGAACAGGATTCGGTGCTTGGGGGCTATTCCCCGTTTGGCGGGGAAAGAGAGAGGTGTTCAGTTTTGAAGATGCCGGAACGCAGTCCTAGTAAAGGTTTCAGGCAGGGGAAAATGGTTTCTTCTAAGGCACTGGGGGATGAGCCGGAATGCTTGGCGGTGCGGGAATGTCTTATGCAGACGAAAGATTACGGGGCGACTTCTGTCTTGTCTTGTTGAGTCATTTCAGATTGCACTCGGGCTAATTGATCAGCTTGAAGGATCAGCCCATCCAGCACGTAGTGCCAATGCGTGGCGGTACTCATGGCTTTCTCAAAGAGAATGCCCCCCTCCTTTGTTTCCATGTCGAGGAAATTGACCACAAGGATAGGTTCCTCTTGATCATGAGTGACCACGAAGAGATCAATCCGCTGATTTGAGTTATTTGATGATCCCATGTGCAAGCTTTTGATCAGTGATTTCTTTTGAGGATCATGTTCTTTCATAAACACGACCAATTCTTGGGGATGGGTCCTTTGCCCATCTCCCAGCACTTCTCCATTTTTAATGATTGAAGAACCGAGTAAGTCGGTGATGGGAAGGATTCGTGGGGTAGTGGTGGGGGAGGTGAAGAGGCAAATCTGATGGGTGCGTTCATTGACGGCTATTCCGCCGAGGCCGTCGTTTCCCATAAACATTTGAGAGGGGATGAAATCGGTGCCCTCGATTTTTTTCTCTGAGGTGGTTGATTTTGGAGGGGTGTGGACGATGACGAAAAGAAGGCCGCCAATGGTTATGAAAGCCACCACACCAAAAAAAAGAACAAAAGCATCCATAGTACTCTAAAAAGACCTTTATTATGTGTAAAAACACGAAGGCAATGTTACATGCGTGTGTTACTGACTGAGACTAACAACGGGGGAAGGTTCCCTGCTTTCTTCATCCACATGTTTTCTTCTGGTCAGGCAGGAGGAAAGGGCCTCACTGTGCCACGGTCGTCCGAGTCTTTTCGCTCTGATATGCATAAAACCGAGTTCATGAGGTGACACGAACCAACAATTGCGAATAGATTTTTCAAAGGGTGTCATTCGGAAGTACCCATATCTTTCGGCTAGATTCAAGAAACCCTTTACAGCTAGAAAATGAATATTTTCTGCTGGAAAAATAAGGATTTTGTAAGGACATGTGGGGCATCATTAAGGGTTTCTTTTGGCTCATTGCGGCGGTGACGTAAGTGAAAATCTAGCTATCCCATGGCAAGAGAAATTGAGAATGAAGCAATCTCGTCTTTCTTGTTGGATGTAGGAGATTCGTTGAAGTTCCCAAGGCCGTTTGGTAAGCTGCGAGTCCTGTTTTTCATTATGCTTTACACCTTATAGCAATAGGGGAAATCATGGCACAGTTGGGAAAAGCGCTGATTAGCGTTTCGGATAAGACTGGAGTGGAAATGATGGCCAAAGGCTTGGTTGGGCTTGGGGCCGAAATTTTGTCGACCGGAGGCACTGCCAAAATGCTTCAAGATGTCGGCGTTGGGGTAACAGAAGTGGCGCAGTATACGGGGTTCCCCGAAATCATGAATGGCCGGGTGAAAACATTACACCCCAAAATTCATGGGGGGCTTTTAGGGCGGCGTTCCGTCGAGTCGCATATGCAACAGATGAAAGACCAAGGGATTGCGCCTATTGATGTGGTCGTTGTGAATTTATATCCCTTTGAGTCGACGATTGCGAAGCCCGGCTGTACGTTTGAAGAAGCTATTGAAAACATTGATATTGGTGGTCCATCCATGCTGCGTTCGGCGGCGAAAAATCATGAAGATGTGTTAGTCGTTGTGGACCCGATAGATTATGTTCGGGTGCTGGAGGCGTTGCAGTCAGGGACTGTGTCCTTAGGATTGCGACGTGAGCTTGCGAAAAAAGTGTTCTTCCATACGGCTCGGTATGACAGTCTGATTGCCAATTACCTGAACGCGCAATTGGCGGATTCATCTGAGCAGAAGTTCCCGACGCTTCTGACACTGACATATGAAAAGGTTGATGACCTTCGCTATGGAGAAAACCCACATCAAGCCGGGGCGATCTATCAGGATCGTCACACGAAAGAGGCCTCCGTCTGTCAGGCCAAACAACTTCATGGCAAAGCGATGTCCTACAATAATTATCTGGATGCCAATTCGGCATTGGAGTTAGCCAAGGAATTTGATGAGACCGCCGTGGTCATTGTCAAACACAACAATCCTTGCGGGGTGGCGTTGGGCGATACTGCGGTGGAGGCCTATGTGCGGGCACGGGAAACCGATCCGGTGTCGGCCTTCGGGGGAGTGATTGCCTGTAATCGGACGGTAGATTTGGTGATGGCCAAAGAGGTGACATCCACCTTTGTCGAAGTCTTGATTGCCCCATCCTTTACCGAAGAAGCCTTGACCGAATTGCAACGCAAGAAAGATTTACGGTTACTCGCAGTCGGCTCGCTGGAAACAACTCAACGCGATAGCCTGGATATGAAAAAAATTGTGGGAGGCCTCTTGGTCCAAGATCGGGACTTAGGATCATTGCGTGATCTGGGAGACTTAACCATTCCCTCGCAACGGCAGCCCACGAATGAAGAATATCAAGCCTGTGATTTCGCGTGGAAAGTGTGCAAACATGTGAAGTCCAATGCGATCGTCTTCGCCACGTCTCAGCAAACGGTGGGGATTGGCGCAGGGCAAATGAGCCGCGTCGATTCAGTCAAGTTGGCCACCATGAAAGCCAATCTGCCGATTAAAGGGTGTGTCATGGCGTCGGATGCCTTCTTCCCCTTTCGCGATGGTATTGATGCGGCGGTGAGTGTCGGGATTACAGCGGTCATTCAGCCTGGTGGTTCTATTCGAGACAAAGAAATCATTCAAGCAGTGGATGAACAGCAGGTGGCGATGCTTCTCACGGGCATGCGCCACTTCCGGCATTAGGAATTCTGCAACTTGGTTGTCTTCGTTGTGCTGGCATTTCACGAATTCATATCGTTCCTCCTTATCTAGAAGAGCATGAAACTTCTTGTCATTGGCAATGGTGGGCGTGAGCATGCGCTTGTATGGAAACTCGCGCAATCGCCACGCGTCTCGAAGATCTACTGTGCTCCGGGGAATGCCGGAATCGCTCAGTTAGCTGAATGCGTACCCATAAAAGTAGATGACCTATCGGGTCTGCAAGCGTTTGCCAAAGACCACGCCATTGATCTAACCATGGTGGGACCAGAGCTGCCCTTGTCATTGGGGATTGCTGACGAATTTCGAAAAGCTAAAATGCGGATCTTCGGTCCCACCCGCAATGCCGCTCGCATCGAGTCGAGTAAATCCTTTGCCAAAGAATTGATGGTGCGTGAAAACATTCCGACGGCGGCCTCTCGAACCTTTGATCAATTGGACGCGGCCCTCACCTGGCTGGAATCGTGTGACATGCCCATTGTGGTGAAGGCCGATGGTCTGGCTCAAGGCAAAGGGGTCATCATTT
>JAOUNC010000504.1 GCA_029881175.1 Nitrospirota bacterium
CGGTGAATTGAATGTCAAGTATCAAGACACACAACGGCAGGTAGGATCATTGGAGTCGCAAAATCGAGATTTGAACGCCGAATTAGAAGCGTTGCGAGACCAACTGAATCGTTCCCACGATGAACTTGCACGTGTACGTGAGGGAGGGATGGGGAAATCGGACGATCTGAAGATTTCCGAACCATCGATTTCTGAATTTGGGTTGAATGATCTCGATTTTAAGGATTCAGATTTGGCGAAACTTGATTCGGACCTGAACCTGGGGAACGAAGTTCCCTTAGATTCGTCTATGGTCGCTACAGGGAAAGGCGATGGCGCTGGATCACATACGGTTGCCAAGGGAGAGACTCTCTATCGTATTTCTAAAGATTACGGGGTGTCGGTCCAAGATCTCAAAGCCTGGAATGGTCTGGCAGATAACACCATTCACGTTGGGCAAAAACTCATCGTCAGCGGTCCCTAATTCACCTCGCCTCTTCTAGACAATTAAGGCTGGAATCCTAAGGGAATTTTTTCCTTGGATTCCGGCCTTTTTTTTTACCCTCTAAAGGAGGTTGTGGGTATGGGCTACTTTCGTTGACACCTTATAGGCCGTATGCTACCGTCGAATCCATGAAAAATGCTTATTATTCAGTGAGTTTTGATGATTTTTGCCGGTTAGCCTCACACGGAAATCTCGTCCCTATTTATAGAGAAATACTGGCTGATTATGAAACACCCGTTTCGGCATTCTCCAAAATTAATGCAGGTCCCAATGCATTTTTATTCGAAAGTATCGAAGGGGGAGAAAATTGGGCCAGGTATTCTTTCCTTGGTAGTCATCCTTCTGTCGTTTTTTGGGAAGATAACGGGGAAGTGGTCACTCAACAAGGCCGAAAGCAACATCGGGTCCCGCTTCAAGGAAACCCATTGGATCATATTCGCGAAACGATGGCGGAATACCGTCCGGTTGTCGTTCCCGGTTTGCCACGATTTGTTGGAGGTGCGGTCGGCTATTTAGGTTATGATGTGGTCCGGTCGTTTGAACCCATTCCGTCTATTGCCAAAGACGGAATCAAGACTCCTCTCTTTGCCTTCTGCATTACTGACACCCTGCTCATTTTTGATAATGTGGCTCATACGGTCAAAGTGGTGGCCAACGCCCATATTCATTCCATGAAGAAGGCGCAGCTTCGCCAAACCTATCAGGATGCCATTGACCAAATTGAATCCATCATTGGCAAGCTCAATAAGCCACGACGACAATCATCACCGTCAAGGCGGCGAGTGCCACTCAAGTTTCAATCGAATATGACGCCCGCGAACTTTGAAAAAATGGTTCTTCGCACTAAAGAATATATTCAGGCCGGTGACATTATCCAGGGAGTCATGTCCCAACGGTGGCATACCACTATTCGCACCAATCCCCTGGAGATCTATCGGGCCTTGCGGGTGATTAATCCTTCACCGTACATGTTTTATTTACGGATCGCCGGAATTGAATTGGTAGGATCTTCTCCGGAAATCCTTGTGCGATGTGAAGAAGGAAACATTGTGGTGAGACCTATTGCCGGAACGCGCCCACGTGGGCATACGCCACAAGAGGACCAGGCACTGGAACAGGATCTGTTATCCGATCAAAAGGAATTGGCTGAACATGTCATGTTGGTAGATTTAGGCCGGAATGATGTCGGCCGGGTCGCCAAAACCGGAACGGTCAAAGTGGAACGGTTTATGAAAGTGGAACGGTATTCCCATGTCATGCACATTGTGTCACAGGTCGTGGGAGATTTAGATCCTCAATACACGGTGTATGACGTCATGAAAGCGTGTTTCCCTGCCGGTACGGTGTCGGGAGCTCCGAAAATCCGGGCTATGCAAATCATTGAGGAGTTGGAACCTACTCGTCGGGGACCCTATGCCGGAGCGGTGGGGTATTTTAGTTTTTCGGGGAATATGGACACCTGCATCAATATTCGCACGGTGGTAGTCCAAGGACAGAAGGCGTACATTCAGGCCGGGGCGGGAATTGTAGCGGATTCTGATCCCGCCCGTGAGTATGAAGAAACTCGAAATAAGGCCGGAGCCATGATGCGGGGTATTGAAATGGCGGAACGAG